>DATFJJ010000211.1:0-2811 GCA_035269245.1 Wenzhouxiangellaceae bacterium
CTGGGACGAGGCGACCGCCATCCTCGCCGGAGACGCACTTCTGACCCTGGCCTTCGGCGGCCTGGCCCACGCCGGCCTGAAGGCGACCGTGATCGCCGGGCTGGCCGATGCGGCCGGCTCCGTCGGCATGGTCGGCGGGCAGTCGCTGGATCTCGCCTTCGAGCAGCAGCGGCCCGACACCGAGCTGCTCGAAGCGATGTTCCGCGGCAAGACCGGCGCGCTGATCCGGGCCGCCGTCGAACTCCCCGCCCGGCTCGGTCCGGCGCCGCCGGCGCAGCACGCGGCGCTGGCCGCCTATGGCGATGCCATCGGCGTTGCGTTCCAGGTCGTCGACGACCTGCTCGATGTCGAGGGCACGACCGAGACCCTGGGCAAACCGGCCGGCTCGGACCTCGAACAGGGCAAGGCCACCTGGCCCAGCCTGAACGGGATCGAGGCTGCCCGCGCCCGGGCCGACGAACTGCTGCAGCAGGCCCGCGAGGCGCTGGACGCCCTGCCCCCGGGTCCGGCGCGCGACGACCTGGCGGCGCTGGGCGGGCTGATCGTCAAACGCACGTTCTGAGTCACGCCCCGCTGCCTGCGCGCCGCGTGAAGGGCTGTTGATTCCTCGTCCACACGGGTCCAGTAAACTCGGTTCACAAATGTGAATGAGCCGGTGGTCCGGCCGTTCCGCGTCGCTTCCCCGAACCGATTCCCGAGGTGCTCACGATGAGCGAAGAACAAGCCAATGCCACGATCCTGCTGGTCGAGGACCACGACGATCTCGCCGCGACCATCGGCGCCTTTCTGGAGGACTCCGGGTTCGCGATGGACTACGCGGCCGACGGTTCGATCGCGCTGAACCTGCTCGAAGACAACCACTACGACATGATCATTCTTGACCTCATGCTACCCAAGGTCGACGGCATGAAGGTCTGCAAGAAGCTTCGCGACCGCGGCGACTCCACGCCGATCCTGATGCTGACCGCCCGCGACCAGCTGGAGGACAAGCTGGAAGGCTTCGAGTCCGGCGCCGACGACTACCTGGTCAAGCCCTTCGATATGGAAGAACTCTCGGCGCGCGTCAACGCGCTGATCCGCCGGGCCCGCGGCGAAGTCTCCGACGGCGCCATCAAGATCGGCGACCTGGTGTTCGACCCGCGCACGATGCGCGTCGAGCGCGACAACAAGCGCCTGAACCTGTCGCCGACCTCGATCCGCATTCTGAGAATTCTCATGCGCGAGTCCCCGCGCCTGGTCAGCCGCGAACAGCTGGAGAACGAACTGTGGGGCGACATGCTGCCGGACTCCGACACCCTGCGCTCGCACATGTACAACCTGCGCAAGTCCATCGACCGCCCGTTCGAGACCAAGCTGCTGCACACGGTCCAGGGCATGGGCTTCAAGCTGGCGCATCCGGACGACGCCTGATTGCTTCGTGCCCTTGTCGCAGCCGGCATGTGTCGATACGCTGCTGTGCATGAAGGCCCGAAACAGATACGAAAGAGCCGCGCCGCTGGGCATCGTCCTCGGCGCGGTTCTTTTTTTCAGCGCCGGTCTAGCGGCGCCACCGGATCGCCCCCTCGACATGCTGGGCGCTCCGTACTGCACGGACGCTGCCGACCTCAACCGAACAACCTCATACTGGCTCCAACGGAGTCTCAAACGCTTCTTCGACGACAAGCGGTTTTCCGATCGATTTGAGCAGATGGGGATCGACCCGGTGCCCGACCTCGAAGACTTGCGTCTGCTGACCAATCGAAGGGACTCGGTCATCTGCGAACGCATTCGTAGCTCGCTCGATCTCGAACGCGTTGCGCTGAAGCACGATATCGAGCTTCAACGAACCGTTCCCGAATACGTGGTCTTGATCTATGCCTTGCCCGCGGGAGGCTACTTCGCCTACGTTCTGTACTACAACGCTGGATCGAGCGGAGACGAAATCGGCCCTCCGGACATGAGTCATTCATCGGGTGTGCACTTCGACACCAATCTTCAAGAAGTCGGCTCGACCGGACTTTAGGAAGCCGCGCTGACCGCCGCCTCCACAATCAATCCTGTCTCCGGGAACTGGTCTGTTAATGCATGGGTGCCCGAGTTTTCGGTGGGCAGCAGGACTTGAACCTCGATAGCAAGACCTATTTTTCTTCCCGCGTCGTTGCACGCTCCGCGAGAAGCGCTTTGAAACCAGCCCGCTCCACTTCCATGAGCGCAATGATCGACATGATCAATCCAAGAAGCACATAGGAATTCATTCCACCGTCAAGGAAGATAGCCGTTGCGAAGAGTCCGAGTGAAAAATCACCAATACCGGCACCAGTCCGATATAACTCTGGTCCTGACTCGCGATCTTCTTCGCTCTTGCCAGTGCAAATTTCTCTAGATACCTATGCATCATCTTTTCCAACCAAAAATGGCTTGAACCTGATCTGGGGCCATGCTTGAATTCCGGCATGAACCCAGACTATTCGTCATCGTCATCGCCCTGTTCCTCCAAATCGATCCAGATCTGAAAGCAAATTGCGAAATGCTGCGAAATGGACACCCACCCAGTAGGAAAATGACCTACACGAATGCGAGCAGATTTGCCAATTCCAGGGCACCCATTCCTGAACTACAGTCATCGGGCATTCGCACTGGAAGCCCTCGATGCCCGCACCCCGCTGCCGTCTCGTCTCGCTGGAGGCCACGCTGCACTACCACGTGGTCAGCCGCTGTGTCCGGCGGCAGTTTCTCTGCGGCAAGGACGACCTGACCGGTCGGGACTTTTCCCACCGGCGCGACTGGATCCGGAAGCGGATCTTCGAACTGGCCGACATCTTTGCCGTCGAT
>DATFJJ010000212.1:0-3181 GCA_035269245.1 Wenzhouxiangellaceae bacterium
TTCCCCGATCATCCGGTGCTGCGTGCCGACCGCGACGTGGTGCGCGGCCGCGATGATTTCGAGGCCTTGCTGGACCAGGTCGCGACCGGCGATCCCTGCATCCTGGTCGGCACGCAAATGCTGGCCAAGGGACACCATTTACCGGGGATTGGATTGGCAATCATGCTCGACACCGATCAACTTCTGTTCAGCGCCGATTTCCGCGCCCCCGAACGGCTCGCACAGAGCATTGTCCAGGTCGCCGGTCGTGCAGGACGTAAGCAACAGGGCCAGTTCATCCTGCAGAGTCGCCACCCGGAGCACCCGCTGATTCAGACCCTGGCAAGCGGCGACTACCTGCGTGCTGCTCGCCTGATGCTCGAAGAGCGCAGGGACGCGGGCTTGCCGCCATGGCACAACCTGGCCATGGTGCGCGCCGAAGCGCAGAAAGCATCCGATGCGGCCGAATTCCTGCGCGGGGTCGCCCGACGAATAGATACCGGAGCCATTCAAGTGGCCGGACCGTTGGCCGCGATTCTTCAGCGCCGGGCGGGATTCTGGCGCTACCAGTTATGGCTGATGTCGGAATCCCGAACGGCGCTCAGCTCCGAGACCGCCCGCCTGACCGGGGTCATCGAAGGCATGCGCGAGTCCAGGACGGTGCGCTGGCATATCGACGTGGATCCGATGGAAGTCTGATCCTTTCCGGCTCAAGACACGGCGCCGCGGCTTGCCGCTATGCTCAGCTCCCGCACCACGCGGCACCCAGACGCCGCGGGTCGGCGGCCTGGTCGTCGTCGGTTACCGCCTGCACTCCGCCAAAATAGAGGCTGCGTCCGGCCCATCGCCGAGCATCGGGAAATCCGGCTTCCAGCCAGACATCGGCCGCCTCGCTCAAGCCCGGACTCCCGCGCTCCATCGACAGCACATCGCCTTCCAGGTGCAGCCGCGGGGCGTCGACCGCATCCTGCAGCCGCATGCCGAAATGCATGACGTTGCAGAGCACCTGGGCTATAGCGGTTCGGATGCGGTTCGAGCCGCCGCTGCCCAGCATGATGCGCGTACCTGCGTGCTCGACAAGCGTCGGCGCCATCATCGACGACAGCCTGCGATTGCGCGGCCAGTTCTCGAAGCCCAGCCGGTTCAGGTCTTCCTCTCCCAGCATGTTGTTGAGCATGAAACCGCACCCCGGGACCACGCGACCACAGCCCTCGCCGTTGGAAAGCGTTGCCCCGGCGAGGTTGCCGGCACCGTCGCGGATGCTGATCTGGGTCGTGCCGCGGGCGGTACGGATTCGCGTCCGACCGAGATGCTGGAACGCCTGCATGAGCACGCGGCTGCTACGCAGACAATCCGGGCGTTCGAGCGCGCCGCGCTGGTCCTGGCTCACGCGCATGGCATCGATGAGGGCCTCGAGATGGGCCGTGGAACCGAACTGCGTGCCGGACGCCAGGCAACGCGCCAGCGCCTGCGTCATCAAAGCCACCATCAGCCCGCCGAAGGCCGGTGGCGGATTCGAAAAAACCCGGGTCTCGCCGTTGAGACGCCACTGCATGGGCCGTCGCCATCGAACCCGGTAACGCTGCAGATCCGTAGACGATAGATGGCCTCCCTGGCTTGTGGACATGCCGGCGATCCGGGTCGCGATATCGCCGGTGTAGAAGAGTTGCACCCCCTCGCGCGCTATCGATTCGATGAATTCAGCCAGCTCGGCGTTGACGATCAGGTCGCCGACTGCGGGCAATGGCGCGGTCGCGGAGACCAGCCCGAACATTCGCGCGGATTCATCGCCGGTGCGCACTATGGGCTCGAGAATTCTTAACGCCTCGGCCTGGACCGCATTGAGTACCACGCCTTGCCGGGCAAGCGTCACGGCCGGTTTCACGAGTTCATGCATGGGCAGCGTTGCGTGGCGCTGGTGCATGGCGAACAGCCCGGCGACCATGCCGGGGACCGCGGCCGCGCCCAGTCCGACATGAAATTCCTGAACTTCCGAACCAAAGTTGCCCTGGATCGGATATAAATCCGAGCTTTCGACACGCCGGACCGTCGGGGTCTGGGTGAAAAAATCTGCGACTACCGGCGCGCGCCCGCGCATTCGCAGCAGCGCATGCCCGCCGCCGCCCGGCGAGCAAAGCACCGGTTCGGCCACGCATGCCGTCCAGGCCGCCGCGATCAGCGCGTCGACGGCGTTGCCGCCGTGCCGCAGCACGGATGCGGCGGCTTTGGTCGTTTCCCGGTGGCCGCAGGCGACCCGGGCGATCGAATTCTTCATCGGTCCCATTCTGCCCAACGCGCAACAGAATGTGAACCGGTTCGAAACCCTGTTCCCCATGCGTCGATATACTGGATGAAAATCCGCCTCAGGGACGCTCGATGAAAACGCTGTTGGTAGTTGCCCTCGCATTGCTGTCCACCGCCACGCCGGCCCAGGTACCGGACGACGTCAGCCTGGAGCCGGTACCCGGGGTCACCGGTCTCAGCGCCCCGCTGGGCCTCAAGCACGCCGACGACGGCAGCGGAAGAATCTTCATCGTCGAGCAAGGGGGCACGGTTCGGGTCATCGATTCGGCGGGCAACCTGCTTGCCGATCGGTTCGTCGATATCAGCGGCCTTGTCCTCAGCGGTGGCGAGCGCGGCCTGCTCGATATTGCCTTCCATCCCGGCTATGCATCACCCGGAGACGATGGTCAAGGCTTGTTCTATCTGCATTACAGCAATATCGAAGGCTGCGACCTTGATAATCCGAATCTGTCTGTACCGCCCTGCGGCGACACCGTGGTCGCCGAATTCTCGGTCAGCGCCGACCCGAACGTCGCCAGCAACACCCCCGAGCGCATCATCCTGACCGTGTCGCAGGATTTCTCCAACCACAACGGCGGTCAGATGCGCTTCGGTGCCGACGGCTACCTTTATCTCGGCCTGGGCGACGGTGGTAGCGCCAACGATCCGTGCAACCGCGCCCAAACCCTGGATCCTGAGCTAATCGAAACCAGCGGAAGCTGTAAGAACGATCCAAGTGCGGCCCTCCTCGGGAAAATGCTGCGCATTGACGTCGACGCTCCGACACTTGCCGGCACCAACAACCTCTGCGCGGCCGCAGGTGACGGTTCCGCCGAATACGCCATTCCACCCGACAATCCGTTCGCCGGGATGGACAACCGCTGTGGCGAGGTGCTCCACTACGGCCTGCGCAACCCCT
>DATFJJ010000213.1:0-6560 GCA_035269245.1 Wenzhouxiangellaceae bacterium
TCGCCTGGCTGCCGCCCACAAGTCCACCGGTGAAAACGATGCGATGGTGACCATGCGCGGAAGCGTCCTGGGGCTTCCGCTGGTCGCGAGTGCGTTCGATTTCAAGTTCATGGGCGGTTCCATGGGTTCGGTGGTCGGCGAGAAGTTCATGGCCGGCGTCGATGCCGCGCTGGATCACCGACTGCCGCTGGTATGCTTTTCCGCCTCAGGGGGCGCCCGGATGCAGGAAGGCCTTTTCTCGTTGATGCAGATGGCCAAGACCTCGGCCGGCCTGGCCCGGCTCAGCGAGGCCGGTTTGCCGTACATCTCCGTGCTCACGCATCCGACCACCGGCGGCGTGTCGGCCAGCCTGGGCATGCTGGGCGACATCAACATCGCCGAGCCCAATGCGCTGATCGGCTTTGCCGGTCCCCGGGTCATCGAGCAGACCGTGCGCGAGCAGTTGCCGGAGGGCTTCCAGCGTGCCGAATTCCTGCTCGACAAGGGCGCGATCGATCAAATAGTCGATCGCCGGGAGATGCGTCAGAAGATTCATCAGTTGCTCTCGCTGCTGCTGGGCGGACACGGCTACGGGAGGCCGCGCGAAGGCAGCGTCGAACCGGCCGGGGCCATTCCCGATCAAATGGACGGCGACCAGGCCGAAGATCGCAGCGACCAGGATTGAAACGGTCCGGCCCGATGGCTGGCCTGATTGTTGGTCCTGTTGTCATAACAATTCTCGTAACAACTTTTGTCGCAATGGTCGTCACATTCGCTTGCCTGCGTGAACCGGACGCATGACTGAATCCTCCGCATCGCTGGACGGCATGCTGCGGCGTCTCGAGCAACGGGCGCCGCAGACCCGGATCGATCTTGGCCTGGGCCGGGTCCGACAAGTGCTGGAACGACAGCGCCTTGATTTCGGCAACACCCGTATCGTCAGCGTCGCCGGCACCAATGGAAAGGGATCGACGGTTGCCTTTCTCGAAGCCATTGCCGCACGCGCGGGCCTGCGCGCGTTCGCATTCACCTCGCCCCATCTGCTCGCCTTCGGTGAGCGCTTTCGCTACCTGGGACAGCCGCTGCCCGACGACGAAATCGCGAGCGCGCTTCGCGCCGTGGAGCGGGCTCGCGACGACATTGCGCTGACCTGGTTCGAGCACGTGACGCTGGCTGCTTTCGAACTGGCTGCTCGACGACGACCCGACTGGCTGATCGCCGAAGTCGGCATGGGCGGACGGCTGGACGCGGTGAACGCACTCGACGCCGACGTCGCCGTGATCACCTCGATCGGACTCGATCACCAGCGTTTCCTCGGCCGGACTCGGGCCGCGATAGCACGCGAGAAGTGCGGCATCGCACGGGCCGGGCGTCCGGTGATCGTGGCGGAAAAGAAGCGTCCCGAAAACATGCTTGAAACGCTGGATGCCGTCGGGGCACGGGTCAGCCTTGCCGGCCGCGATTTTGACTGGCGATGGCGCTCCGAAAAGCTGAGCATTCGGATTGGCAATCGTGAGATTGTAGATCTTTCGCCAGGTCTTGCCGGTCTTCACCAGGGCGGCAACGCGGCGGCGGCTGCAGCGGCAGGGCTGGCGCTGGCACCTTCGCTGTCCTATCGCGCAATTGCCGAAGGCCTCACCGCCGCGCGCCTGGCCGGGCGGTTCCAGCGCGTTGCGGGTTCGCCGGATGTCATCGTGGACGTGGCGCACAATCCAGCTGCCGCGCGCGTGCTTGCCGCCCAGCTCAAGCGGCTGCCGGGCGAGAAGGTTGCAGTTTTCGCGGCGCTGGAGGACAAGAACATCGCCGGCATCGTCCGTCCGCTGGCCGGGATCTTTCGACGCTGGTTTGCCGCGACGCTGAACGTGCCGCGCGGTCTGCCGGCAACCGACCTGATCGCCCGAATGTGCGGGCTGTCTGTCGGTGGCAGCCCGGAAGCGTTAGAATCGGTATCGGACGCGCTGGCCGCGGCGCGCAAGTCATTTGAAGCGGAGCGGGCGTCGGCTGATCCGACTGCACATACAATTATCGTCTTTGGTTCCTTCTACACGGTGGCCGCCGCGCTGCAGGCAATCAAACAAAGCAATTCGGACTGATATTCGGGGTTTCCGGTTTATTCCATGGACAAGGTCTTGAAGCGGCGCCTGATCGGCGCATCCATACTCATCGCGCTCGCGGTGATTTTCGTTCCCATGTTGCTGGTCGACCCGGATTCGGTCGGTGACAACGCCGGCGACGCGATCGATGTTCCGCCAATGCCGGATTCGGCACGCGAGGTACGGCGAATTCCACTGGATCCGGAAGCGGCGAGAGTGGCGCAACCCGAGCGTGCATCGTCACAGCGCAGCGGCGATCCTGCCTCGACCCGTACGCCCGAATCGGGCGGATCGGCTGCCCCGGCGGATCGCGTCAGACCCGATGAACAGATCGTGCTCCGGCCCGACCTGGCCGGGCCGGAAGCGTCGCCGGACGAAGACGAAACCATGGGTGGCAATAACTCTGGACCGGAACCCAGAACTGATCCTGACCCAGAGCAAGCCGACTCCACAGACGTATCGGCACCGGCCGAATCTGAACCGGAACCGGAACCGGAACCCGAACCTGACCCCGAGCAGCCGGCCGAGCCCGCGCGGGTCTCCATGGGCGATTGGGTGGTCCAGGTGGCTAGTTTCGGATCGCAGGATGCGGCAAACCAGGTGCGAGCGCGTCTCGAGGCTCTCGGCCACATCGTCGGCCGCGACGAGATCGTGCGCGGACAGTCGCTGCTGTATCGACTGCGCACAGGGCCGTATCCAAGTCGGGCGGCGGCCGAGCAGGCGCTTGCGCAGATCAGCGCGACCGTGGCGGGTGTGGAGCCGATCGTCCGGGAAATCGACGCAGAGAATTACGAAGGCATGGAAACAGGCTTTGCCGTGCAAGTGGGCAGCTTCGTAAGCGAAGACAATGCAGAAAGTGAAACCGCACGCCTGGCCGCGCTCGGTTTCGAATCGTTCAGGTTCAGCGAGCAGATTGGAGAGCGGCTGATCTGGCGAGTGATGGTCGGGCCGGTATCGGAACGCGACGAGGCCGATGCACTCAAGTCTCGCGTTGTCGATCAGGCGGGCGTGGAAGGCCTGGTCGTCAGCTACCCGTGACCCATGGATTTCCAAACGACCAGCGGCTCGCCCGAAGCGAGTCTCCCGGATGCACCAGGACGGCTTTGCAGCCCTTGCCATGGGCGATTGCCGGCGCGCTGCACCTTGTCCCAGCACATCCGGTTAGCTCTGGTCGTATCGAAATCCATGGATCACGGTACTAGCGCGGCATGAATGGCGCCGATCTGGTGATTCTCGGCATCCTGCTGGTCTCTATCGTCGTCAGCCTTGTCCGCGGATTCATCAAGGAAGTGTTTTCCATTCTGGTCTGGGTCGCGGCGATCTTCGCCGCCTTCCAGGTCGCGGGCCCGCTGGCCGGTGCGCTGGAGCCGATCATCGAACTGCCCTCGGCTCGGATCATCGTGGCCTTTGCCGCCGTGTTCGTCCTGGTGCTGGTCATCGGCGGCTTGATCAGCTTTCTTGTAGGCAAGATGGTCGAGAAGACCGGGCTTTCGCCCACCGACCGCTTTTTCGGCGGCGTTTTCGGCCTGGCCCGAGGTCTGGTTATCGTGGTGCTGGCGGTGTTGCTTCTGCGAGTCACCCCGTTTGCCCAGGACCCCTGGTGGAATGACTCCCGGCTGCTGCCCACTTTCGAGGCCCTGGCCGAGGAGGCCCGGGTCTGGTTACCGGAATCGGTGCGGGGCCTGCTGGACCCTGAAAATCAGTCGGCGCGATCCGCAGTCAGCGAAGAATCGCTGCCGACGCTATTGGAGCCTTGATGCAATGTGTGGTGTGGTAGGAATTTTCGGTCGTGGCCCGGTTGCGGCCCGACTTTACGACGCGCTGACGATTCTTCAGCATCGCGGACAGGATGCGGCGGGGATCACGACGCTGGATGGCCAGCGAATGCGCTCGGCTCGTGGCATCGGCCTGGTTCGAGATGTATTCGACGCCAAATCGATGGACGGCCTCACCGGTGATATCGGCATCGGCCATGTCCGGTACCCCACCGCCGGCTGCGATAGGCCCGACGAAGCACAGCCGATGTATGTCAATGCGCCGTGGGGTATCGCGCTGGGGCACAACGGCAACCTTGTCAACAGCGAATCGCTGAGCGAATCGCTGTTCCGCGAGGACCGTCGCCATATCAACACCGAGTCCGATTCGGAAGTGTTGCTCAACGTGCTCGCCCACGAGCTTTCCGAGCGTTGTACCCGGTCGCTGGATGCCGACAGCGTTTTCGCCGCGGTCGAGGGCGTGCACGAGCGCTGTCGCGGCGCTTACGCGGCGGTGGCGCTGGTCGCCGGCGTCGGCATGCTGGCTTTCCGCGATCCGCACGGCATCCGCCCGATCGTCCTCGGGCGGCGCGAGGGCGAGCACGGCGAGGAATACATCGTGGCATCGGAATCTGTAGTCCTCGATATTCTCGGCTTCGATCTGATTTCAGATCTGGCGCCGGGTGAGGCGGTATTGGTGACGCTGGACGGCGAGTTGATCCGCCATGCCAGCGATCACGCCAGCCCGCATACGCCGTGCCTGTTCGAATACGTCTATTTCGCTCGCCCCGATTCCCTGATCGACGACCTTTCGGTCTACAAGGCCAGGCTGCGCATGGGTGAAAAGCTGGCAGATCGCATCCTGGCCGAGTGGCCGGACCACGATATCGACGTGGTCATTCCGGTGCCGGATACCAGCCGCACGGCCTGTCTGCCGCTGGCACACCGGTTGGGCGTCAAGTATCGCGAAGGCCTGATCAAGAACCGTTACATCGGACGGACTTTCATCATGCCGGGCCAGGCGGAGCGCGCGCTCTCGGTCAGGCGCAAGCTCAACGTGCTCGAACTGGAGTTCCGCAACAAGAACGTGCTGCTGGTCGACGACTCCATCGTGCGCGGCACGACCTCGAGACAGATCGTGGAGATGGCGCGCGAGGCCGGCGCCAGAAAGGTCTATCTGGCATCGGCGTCGCCTCCGGTGCGACATCCCAATGTCTACGGGATAGACATGCCGGCGGCCAGCGAGCTGGTTGCGGCTGATCGAAGCATTGAGGAAGTGCGCCGGATAATCGGCGCCGACCGTCTGGTCTACCAGGATCTCGATGACCTGGAGCGTGCGGTTCGAGGCAAGAACACCCTTCTGGCCGGGTTCGATTCGTCGTGCTTCAACGGCAGGTACGTCACCGGTCTGGACGACGGCTACCTGGAGGCACTGCAGGCGCGTCGTTCGGATATGGCGAAGGAGACCCGAAGAGCCGGAAACGGTTGAAGACGCGGTTTCACCCGGCGTTCATCGGCCGCGTAACAACATTCGACAATGACTGAATCAGTACTCGTATGGTTCCGGCGTGACTTCCGGCTGGCCGACAACCCGGCGCTGGATTGCGCGCGACAGGACTTCGAACGGATCGTCCCGGTCTACATCCACGACCCGGACGCCGAAGCGCCGTGGTCACCCGGTGCGGCCAGCCGCTGGTGGCTGCACCAGGCGCTGGACGAACTTCGCCAGCGCCTGGCCGACCGCGGCACCCGCCTGATCATACGCAAGGGCGACGCGCGCAAGGAACTGGACCGGCTGCTGCAAGAAACCGGGGCAAGCGCCGTGTACTGGAACCGGCTATATGAACCGGCCATCGTTGCTCGCGACCGCGAGATCAAGGCTCACTTGAACTCCGAATCCGTCACCGCCCGCAGTTTTCGTGCTGCGGTATTGTTCGAGCCATGGGAATTGCTGAAGGACGACGACAGCCCCTACCGGGTATTCACGCCCTTCTGGAAGCGGATGCAGCGCGACTGGCGCGCGGTCCAGCCCTGTCCGGAACCCCGCTCGCTGGACGACGGTAGCGGTGACGTCGGCGGCCTGGAACTCGACCAGCTGGAGTTGTTGCCCGGCCGTGACTGGGGCGAACGGCTGGCCGGCTACTGGACGCCCGGCGAACTGGCCGCCCGGCGTCGGCTGAAGGCCTTTGCCGACGGACCGGTTGAGCGTTACGACGACGCGCGTAACCGGCCGGACCGCGAGGGTACCTCGGGACTTTCGCCTTACCTTCATTTCGGCCACGTATCGCCGGCTCAGGTGGTCAATGAATTGGAAGCATCAGGCGAGTTGCCGGACGGCAAGGGCGCGCTTTCGCTGGTGCGGGAGCTTGCCTGGCGCGAGTTTTCTGCGATGCTGCTGCATCATGCGCCGCGTTTGTCCGATCACCCGCTGCAGCAGCGGTTTGAAGAGTTTCCGTGGCGTTCCGAATCGGACTATGACGATGATCTCGATGCCTGGCAGCGGGGGTGCACCGGCGTGCCGCTGGTCGACGCCGGCATGCGGGAATTATGGCAGACCGGCTGGATGCACAATCGGGTGCGAATGGTGGTGGCTTCCTATCTGACCAAGAATCTCCTGGTCCCGTGGCAGGAGGGAGCACGCTGGTTTTGGGACACGCTGGTCGACGCCGACCTGGCGAACAATACCCAGGGCTGGCAGTGGACGGCGGGCTGCGGCGCGGACGCGGCACCTTAC
>DATFJJ010000214.1:0-3357 GCA_035269245.1 Wenzhouxiangellaceae bacterium
CGCGGCAACCTTGTGGCCGAGCCGGTCGTTGGGACGGCGCTCGTTGGCGCCCAGCGGGAACACGATACGGCGCAGCACCGGCCGCAGGAACGCGAACGGGTAGTTGTCGATCACGCCCTTCAGCGCTTCCTGGATGCGATAGATCGCATCGTGGAACGCCCAGGCCATGATCGGCTGATCGTTGCGCGGACGGCCCTCGTATTCGAAGCGGCGCAGCATGGCCGAGCTGATGTACAACCAGCTCAACGCGTCGCCGAGACGGCCGGAGATCTTCTCCTTCATCTTCAGCTTGCCGCCGTAGGTGGCCAGCGCCAGGTCGGCCATCAGCGAGAACGCGGCCGTGTAGCGCGTGAGCTTGCGGTAGTACTTGCGGGTTTCACGGTCGCCCGGCACGGCCGCGAACTTCGCAAAGCTCAGGCCGAGGATGAGCGAGCGCGATCCGCAGGAGATGCTGTGGCCGATGTGCTTGAACAGCAGCTCGTCGAACCGGTTCAGGCGCTCTTCCTCGTCCTCGATCTGCATGGCGTGCATTTCGTCGAGCACGTAAGGATGGCACCGGATCGCGCCCTGGCCGAAGATCATCAGCGAACGGGTCAGGATGTTGGCGCCCTCGACGGTGATCCAGATCGGCGAGCCTTCCCATGCGCGGCCGAGATAGTTGCGCGGCCCGAGGATGATGCCCTTGCCGCCGTGGATGTCCATGGCATCCTTGATGACCTCGCGGCTGAGTTCGGTGCAGTGGTACTTGGCCAGCGCGCCCGGCACCGACGGCTTTTCGCCGGCATCGACCGCGGCCGCCGTCTGGCGGGACAGGGCGCTGGTGGAATACGTGTTGGCGGCGATGCGCGCAAGCGCTTCCTCGACCCCTTCGAAGCGGCCGATGGGGAGTCCGAACTGCTTGCGGATCCGGGCATATGCGCCGGTGGCCAGGCACGCCAGCTTGGCGCCGCCCGAGGTCGAGGACGGCAGCGAAATGGCGCGTCCAACCGACAGCGATTCGACCAGCATGCGCCAGCCGTGCCCGGCGTACTCGGTGCCGCCGAGCAGGAAGTCCAGCGGCACGAAGACGTCCTTGCCGGTTATCGGACCGTTCGGGAACGGATTGTTGAGCGGGAAATGGCGCCGGCCGATCTCCATGCCAGTGACATCCCGCGGCAGCAGCGCAAGCGAGATGCCGATGTCTTCGGTGTCGCCGATCAGGCCGTCGGGATCGTACAGCCGGAAGGCCAGGCCGATCACCGTGGCGACCGGGGCCAGCGTGATGTAGCGTTTGTCGAAGGTCAGGCGCATGCCCAGCACTTCCTTGCCTTCCCATTCGCCCTTGCAGATCACGCCGTAGTCCGAAATCGATGTCGCGTCGGAGCCCGCAGTCGTCGAAGTCAGGCCAAAGCACGGGATTTCGTCGCCCGAGGCAAGCCTGGGCAGATAGTGATTCTTCTGTTCGTCGGTGCCGTAGTGCAACAGCAGCTCGGCAGGGCCGAGCGAGTTGGGCACGGCTACCACGGAGCCGACGGTAGAGCTCATGCCGCCGACCTTTTCGAGGACAGCCCGATGCGCAGTAGCCGAAAAACCGAGTCCGCCGTATTCTTTCGGAATGATCATGCCGAAGAATTTGTTCTTCTTCAGGTGCTCCCAGGCCTCGTCGGACGTGCCGACCCGATAATGGGTGAATTCCCACTCGTCGATCATCCCGCACAGCTCTTCGCACGGCCCGTCGATGAAAGCCTGTTCCTCGACGCTGAGTTCCGGCAGCGGCCGGCTGAGCAGCCTCTTCCAGTTCGGCTTGCCGGTGAACAATTCCCCTTCGAAACCGACCGTGCCGGCATCCAGCGCGATTTGCTCGGTTTCCGAGATTTCCGGCGTCATGCCCTGGAAGGCCTTCATTACCGGGGCGCTGATGAAGGCCCGGCGCCACGGCAGGTAATTCAGGGGCGCCGCGACGGCGGCGAACACCAGCCAGCCCAGGGTCAGCGAAATCCAGCCCGGCTCTCCGGCCAAGGTAAACGCCAGCAGCGTGGCCGCGACGGCGCCGGTCCATATCTGCAGCGACGTCTTGATAAAACTGCAGGCCACGGAGACCGCGATCAGCGCGAATATAAAAAACAGGATCATCATTTTGTGCCTCCTTCGGCTGAATGCTTCTTCAAGAATGGCACGGCGGCGTGCAAGAAACTGTCATTGGCGTCGCCGGCAACCATGTGACCGGAATCGGCGACGGAAACGTGCTCGGCGTGCGGCGCGAGTTTCAGGAACTCCTGTACGTGCTCGTCCGAAATCAGTTCGCTTTTGCCGCCCGAGATCAGCAAAGTGGGCTTTTTCAGCTTGCGCGCGGCGGACTTCAACCGGCTCTGCAGATTCTTGCTCCGTTCGGCCAGGGCCAGCATGGCGGGATCCCAATGCCAGTACCAGCGTCCATCCGAGGCCTGGCGCAGGCTGCGCTTGAGTCCTTCGGTGGTGGCTGCCGAGCGGCGATGCGGCAGGAAATTGCGCACTGCCTCCCGGGCATCATCGAGCGTAGCGAAACCATCGGGATGCTGGCGCATGAATGAAATCATCGCTTCGACACCACGCTCGTCCCATCTCGGCGCAATGTCGATCAGTACCAGCGCGCGAAGGTCGGCGACCGGTTTCTCCGAATGCGCCAGCAGGGCAGTCAAGCCGCCCATTGAAGCGCCTACCAGCAACGGCGGATGCGGCAGCGAGGAACAGACACGGCGGAAATCCTCGACGAACTGTTCGAAAAGATACTTGTTACTGGGCGCGCGGTCTGAATTGCCGTGACCGCGGGCATCGTAACTGACCGCCTGCCAGCCGCCTGCGGCGAGGTGGCGAGCGGTTTCCGCCCAGGCGAACTGGGTTTGGCCGAAACCGTGGGCCAGCAGCACACAGGGCGCGCGCTCATGGCCCAGGTACCGGACATCCAGGCGAACGCCGTCGTCGGTCCAGATCTGGCGCCGTCGCACTTCGTGATTGTTAAGGCTTCTGATCGCTTCCATACGCTACAGTATGGGGTCGTCAAACCCCTCAGTCAATGTGACTTTTGGCGCCGCTGGACGGCTCTCGACCATGCTCCGATCAGGCGTCCAGATCCGGAATCAGCTTCGATTCCCACCACGCGATCTGGTCCTTCAATCGAAGCTTTCGCTTTTTCAGCCGGGTCAACTGCAGCTGGTTCATAGTCGGCGATTCGGCAAGACGTGCGATCGCATCATCCAGATCGCGATGCTGGCTGCGTAAATCACCAATGATTTCAACAATTTCAGCTGGGGATTCGTTCATCCCGCGTCTCCAGGTTTCCGTCCGTGCGAGTCGCAGAAACCGGGCGGATTTCGCAGTCTAGCAAGACTGCCGGGAAAA
>DATFJJ010000215.1:0-10538 GCA_035269245.1 Wenzhouxiangellaceae bacterium
GGCGCGCAGCATCCGCGACAGGCCGGCGTGATCGCGTCTGAG
Organism: Wenzhouxiangellaceae bacterium; assembly: GCA_035269245.1. Taxonomy (GTDB): domain Bacteria; phylum Pseudomonadota; class Gammaproteobacteria; order Xanthomonadales; family Wenzhouxiangellaceae. The sequence continues at coordinate 43 of DATFJJ010000215.1, forward strand.
CCGTTGCATGAACGCGGCGGCGGCCGAAGCCTTGTCGCGGGTGCGTGATGTCATGGGCATTGCTCGCGGATGAAATCGGCCAGCCGGTCGATGGCGCGACCGGATTCGGGGGTAAATGACAGGGCCTGCCAACCGTGCGGCATGCGATCCCAGATTTCGATTTCGGCCGCGACGCCGGCCGTCCGGGCGCGTTCGGCGCAGATTCGGCTGTCGTCGAGCAGGATCTCGGTGTTGCTTGCCTGGAAAAACAGCGGCGGCAGGCCGGTGAAGTCGCCCAGCACAGGCGAGACGTAGGGGTGAGCGGTCAGCTCGGTGCGACCGCCCAGGTACAGGCGGCGAATCTCGTCGCCCTGTTCGAGGCTGAGCAAGGCATCGCGACCGGCGTTGTCGAAGCGGGAACCGGCTTCGCGATGCTCGGTGAAGTCGGCCGCCGGGGACATCAGCACGGCGCCGGCCGGCATAGGCGTCCCCTGGTCGCGCAGGGAAAGCAACGTGGCCAGCGTCAGGCAGCCGCCTGCCGACATGCCGCTGATGAATATATGCTCGGGCGCGATGCCCAGCTCGAGAAGCTGGCGGTATGCCTCCAGGCAATCTTCCAGCCCGGTCGGGTAGGGGTTTTCGGGGGCCAGACGATAGAACACCAGCCGCCCGCGGGCGTGCGCGGCGCGGCACAGGCGCGCCAGCAGAACGCGCTCGGCGCGCTTGAACCGGGTCATGAATGCACCGCCGGGCAGGTGCAGGATGACGCGTTCGGTGGGTCCCGAGACGGGCGTCAGCCATTCCGCATCGCAGTGTTCCAGTCCGGGTTCGAGGTCGATGCGCACATCGTCGGGCACATCGGGAAAGAAACGCTCCATTCTATTGATCTGGTCGCGCATGTCCTCGATGGACAGGTCGCGCTTGAGTGCCTGGCGAATGGTCAGGCGACCGAGCAGCTTGGCGGTTCGTGTCTGCCAGCTGACCACGTTATCGGTTATGTGCCTGAATGTTCAATTATGAGCCCTGAGTTTTATTGGCAGTCGTTCATTAGCTGCCAATAATAATCCAATCGGCCTGTCGTGTTTTTCAGTCTTTTGCGGCGAAGTCATCCGGTCAGTTTTCCGGCGTCGCCTGCTCCAGCTCGCGCCACGCCTGCGCCACGTGATCGGCCAGGGCGGGCAGGTCGTGCAGGCTGGCGCCGTTGCCGACAAAGCCGAAGTCCATGCTTCCGTTACAAGAAATTACGGTGGCGTTCAGGCCCACCCCGGCCGCGATGGCCGACACCGGGTAGAGGCCGACCAAAGGCGCGCCGTTGAGGTACAGCTGACGATCCCAGCCGGGAATGTTGGAAATGACCAGGTTGGCCGAGGGGCGGGTGACCCGGTCGGCGTGGGTGACCGCACCCAGGCCGGCGATGGCCATCATGCCGGCGGCATGACCCAGCGCGGTTTCCCTGGACATGCCGCGCACTTCTTCCTTGGCCTCGTTCATCGATTCGGCCACCTGAACCAGGCGCTCGGCCACGCCGGTGCCGGGTTTGCCCATGCGCACGAATACCGCCGAGACCTTGGTGCCGTCGGAACCGTCGTCTGTTTCCCGCAGCGAGACCGGACACATGGCAACAAGCCGGTGCTCGAAAGGCTGGTTCTGCTCGGACAGGTAGCGATGCACGCCGGCGTCGATCACGGCCATCGCCACGTCGTTGAGCGTGGCGCCGTAGTGTTTGCCGACCCGGCGCATGGCGTCCAGGGGTAGAGAAAGCGTGGCCACCGTGCGGGCGTTCAACACCGGTTCGTTCATCGGCCCGCGATGCGCCGCGAACGGCACGCTGCCCTGGGTCGACAGCCCGATCCGGTTCCACAAGCCTTTTCGCAGGCTGCCGAGCAGCGCCATGTACTGGCTGGTCGCGTTGGTGCTCAGGCCCAGCAGCCGCTTGACCAGGGCCTTGGGCGGGCGTGGCTTGCGCACGGCTACGTCGACGGCAAACAGAGGTTTGGGCACGCCCTTGTGCCGGGTGGTGCGCAGGCTTGCATTCACCCGGCGCGCCGCGCTGACGCCGTCGATTATGGCGTGATGCATCTTGACGAAAACCGCGAATCGCCGGCCCGGCACCTGGTCGATGACCCAGACCCGGAACAGCGGGCGTCCGCGATCGAGCATGGTCTCGTGAAGGTCGCCCGCCAGATGGAGCAGATCCTCGTAGCGTGCGCCGGCAGGCATGGCGATGTGCTGGACGTGATAGCGCGGGTCGTAGTTATCGGCCTGCTGCCAGCGCGGCGTGTGCGTGCCGGAAAGTTCGGGCACGCTGTCGAAAGGCGGTGTCGGTCGCGCCGCGCGATAGGCCTCGACGATTTCCTTGACCAGCCCGCGCCGACCCCGGGGCTTTTCAAACAGCACCAGGCCGCAGACATGCATCGGGTTCGACTGCGTCTCGGCCAGCAGCATCATCAGGTCCATCAGCGGGATCTGTTTCGACAAGACGCCTTCCGAATTCTTGAAGTGTACTGCTCGATTTTACTCGATGGTATCAGCGAGTCGCCGGGCGGCCAGCTGCCAGGTGCCCCCGGAGGGCCCGCAGACTTGTTCGGAGACTTCTCGACCACCATGTCATATTCGGTGGTCGTCGATCCCGACGCTAACAAGTACCGGGGTCGCCGAGGTAACGGCAAGCCTCGAGACAATCGGGGGCGACAGCCCGCCGCAGGGGCGGCATCGGTCTGGCAAGCCTGCCGTTCGCCGAATGGAAAGATGATTTACGCCGGGTATTCGCCACCGGGTTTTCGATCCGGCTTCAATCGATTGGGCAGTTTCCCGCGAAGGAGGATGCGATGTTTGTGGAAAAAATCAAGAGCGAGGGCCTCGCGCACTTATCCTGGGTGATCGGCAGCGACGGCAAGGCGGCGGTGATAGATCCTCGCCGCGATTGCGAAATTTACGCCGAAATTGCGGCGGAGAAGGGCTGCCGGATAACCCATATCTTCGAAACCCACCGCAACGAGGACCTGCTTTCGGGCGCTCCCGTGCTGGCCGAGCGAACCGGTGCCGTGGTGTGCCACGGGCCGAACGCGGCCGGCGATGTGGTTTACGCCGACACCGTGAGCGACGGAGACGAGTTCGACATCGGCAGCGTACGGCTCCGGGTGCTGGAGACGCCCGGTCATACCGACGACAGCCTGTCGTTCGCCTTTTACGACCCGGCGTTCGGCGAGCAAGCCGTTGGCGTTTTTACCGGTGACGCCCTGTTCGTCGGCGACGTCGGCCGCACCGACTTCTATCCCGACCGCGCCCGCGAGGTAGCGGGCCTGCTGTACGACAGCCTGCAGAAACTACTGGCGTTGGGCGACCAGGCCGTGATCTACCCGGCGCACGGCGCGGGCTCGGTCTGCGGCAATGCAATGGCCGATCGCGAGGTCTCGACAATAGGTTATGAACGCCACAACAATTCCCGTCTTCAGATGACCGATCGCGACGCGTTCATCGAGGCGAAGATCGCAGAGCATCATCGCCAGCCGCCATATTTTCGACACATGGAGGCGGGCAACCTGGAAGGGGCGTCCGCGACAAGGCGGCCGCTGCGGCCCGCTGCGCTCAATACCCCGGACTTTCTGGAAGCGGCCGCACGCGCCACGGTGCTCGACGTACGCAGCGCATCGGCTTTTCTGGGTGCGCACTTGCCCGGAAGCATCGCTATCCCGGATCACATGATCGCCAGCTTTGCCGGGTGGTTCCTGTCTCCCGAAGACGAACTGGCGCTGGTTGCCGAGAACCCCGATCAGGCCGAGCGCGCGGCCACGGCACTGGCGCGCATCGGCTACGACCGCATCCTCGGTTTCCTGGCCCCGTCCCTTGCCGGCTGGGCGTCGGCCGGGCAGGCGTTCGGCAGCTTGCGCGTGGTCGATACCGCTGAGGTGAAGCGGCGCGTGGAATCTGGTGACGGGGGCTGGACGCTGCTGGATGTACGCGACGATGACGAAGTGGAAGAAGGTCGCGTTCCCGGTGCGCACCACGCTTACGTGGGCGAACTGCCCGACGCGGTCGAGGAACTCGATAGCGGCCGCCGCTACACGGTCATGTGCGGCAGCGGCAGCCGCGCCACCATCGCGGCGAGCCTGCTGCTTCGCAATGGATTCAAGCAGGTGGATCTATACCTGGGCTCCTTCTCGGCCTGGTCCGACAAGGGTCTGGAGGTCGAGGATTAGAAAATTGCCGATCAACCCTGCGCCCGGCGCAGGGTTGTTCACGGGTCTCTCGGCTTTTTGTCCGGAAAGCGGCTGTAGCATCAGCCTTACGCTCCCGGCCACACTCAAGCGCCGCAACGTCGTTCGCGTCGCCCCAGCTTTCCCACTACCTTGTTCCTGCCCCGGATTTCCGGCATTGTCGGCCCGATCGAGCAACCGGCCGTCGCCGGTCGGCGTCGTATGCAACCAGACGGGGGCGTCAGTGCCCGCGGATTGCCGGAAAGCACGCGGGGCTTGACCTGACCGAATCCGAGCATTCCGGCGATCCCGATGGCCCGATGCCGGTCATCTCCGGCGGCGTGAAGACGTGTTCTTGCTTCGGATCGGCGAATGACTTGCCCGCCGCGGTTGGCCTGGAAGGGCCTCGGCGATATTGCATGGACCGCCCTGAGTATTCATTTTCTCTTATTAAAACAGAAGCTTGAAGCGATTCTTAAGCGCTGGTTCGGAACGTTTCCGGATGTTTCGGCCCGGCTTCAGGACATCGACGCAGGCAGCGCGGATGATGCGAGCCACATTCATCACGTTCTTGCGGGAATCGCGCCATGAACCTGTTCAAGCTCAGTCACGCCAACCCTGCGGCCACCGTAGTCGCTTTCCTCATCGTCGGCATCATGGGGGTCGTCGCGCTGGTCAACCTGCCGGTGCAGCTCACGCCCAACCTGGAGCGGCCGAAAATTTCGATTCTCAATTTCTGGCGGGCGGCCGCGCCGGCAGAAATGGAGGCCGAGCTGGTCGAACCACAGGAAGAAGCGCTGCAGGCCATCACCGGCCTGGAGTCCATCCAGTCTTCGGTGCGCGCAGGCATGAGCATCACCATCCTGTCTTTCCAGGTCGGGACGGACATGCAGATGAAACTGATGGACGTGATCAATGCGATGAACCAGGCGCCGCCCAGGCCGCGCGAGGCCGAGGAGCCGATGATCAGCCTGGGCGGGCTGGAGCAACCCCTGGCTACGCTGCTGATCCGCAAGACCACCGAAGACGCCGACGGCGATTTCACCGCCGACCAGGAATTGATCCGGCAGGCCGTGGAGCCGAGGCTGCGTTCGATCCCGGGCGTGACCAAGGTCGGGCTCAACAGCTTCCGCGAGCCGCAGATCGAGATCGTGTTCGACCCCTACCGCATGGCCGCACTCGGTCTGCAGCTGGACAGCGTGCTGGAGAAAATCCGCAACGCCGGCAATGTCTCGGGCGGTTTCGCTTCCGTCGGCCGGCGCGAATACACGGTGCGATTCGCCGGTCAGTACGTCGCCGACGAGTGGGCACAGATGATCGTCACCTACAACGACGGCCGGCCGGTGCGCCTGGGCGAGATCGCCGATGTCCGCCAGGGCCACGAGCCGTTCAGGGCCTTCGCCTACCGCGACGGTTATCCGGCCTTCTACATCCAGCTGTTCGCGGCCACCAACGCCAACACCGTCGATATCATGACCGAGCTGAAGAAGCGCATCGCCGAGGTCAACGAACAGAAGCTGCTGAACGCGGAGCTGGAATTGATTCTCAGCTTCGATTCCTCCGAGCACATCAAGCGTGCGGTGGCGCTGGTTCAGGGGAATCTCGGGCTGGGCATCGTTCTGGCCATGGGCCTGCTCTACCTGATGCTGCGCGGCTGGCGCTCGACGGTGCTGATCGCCATCACCATCCCGGTATCGCTGCTGGCAGCGCTGCTGGTACTCGACCTGCTCGGGCGCAGCCTCAACATCATCTCGCTGGCCGGCCTGGCGTTTTCCGTCGGCCTGGTGCTGGATGCCGCCATCGTGGTCCAGGAGAACATCGTGCGACTGCTGCAGCACGGTAAGCCGTTGAAGAAGGCAGTGATGCAGGGCACGACCGAAGTGGCGCCGGCGCTGTTCGCTTCCACGTTGACGACGGTGGCGATCTTCACCCCGATCGTGTTCATGCAGGGCGTGGAAGGGCAGCTGTTCTTCGACCTGGCGGTGAGCATGGCCGTGGCCGTGTGCGCCTCCATGCTGGGCGCATTCTTCCTGGTGCCGGTGGTGGCCGGCATTTTCCTGCGACGCAAATCCGACGGCGCTCAGCCGCCGCGGTTCTGGCACCGGCTTTCGCGACGCTATCTCGCACTGACCGGCAACGACAGGCGCGCTGTGCTTTGGCTGCTCGTCCTCGGACCGGGCGCGGCGGCAGTGATCTGGGCGCTGGCACCCGAGACCGACTTCCTGCCCGAAGCCAAATGGGAAGGCATCATGACCGTGTTTTCGGTGCCGCCGGGCGCCAGCTACGAGACGCTGGAAGACGAGATCGGCAGCACGATCATGCGTCGGCTCGAGCCCTACCGTTTCGGCGGCAAGTCGCCTGCCATTCGTGGCTACAACCTGGCCATGGGAGAGGGCGGCAAGGTGCTGTTCGTGTACCCGGAGAACCCGGTCGAAGTGCAGGAAGTGCTCGATCTCCTGAGTACCGAGATTCTTGTGGGCTTGCCCGACACGCGCGCGTTCTCCTTCCAGTCCTCGCTGCTGAGCCTCAACATCGGCGGCAGTCGTTCTGTGTACCTGAACTTCAACGGCGAACTCGACGACGCTTCTCGGCAGGTGGCAGTACAAACCATGAAGCGCATCGGCAGCGAAATCCCCGGTGCGGGCTTGCGGCCGCTGCCCGGCTTGAAGGCGGCGCAGCCGCAATTGATTCTGCGCCCCGACGATCACGCCGTCGCCGAGGCCGGTCTGGATCGCAGCCAGGTCGCCGGCATGGTGCGCGCGGCCACTTCAGGCCTGTACGTGGGCGAGCAGTTCGACGGCAGCCGGCGCCAGAACATCATTCTCAAGGCGCCGCGCTGGGCAACGCCCGAGCAACTCCAGGCCGTGCCCATGGCGACACCGCGGGCCGGCGTGCAGACCCTGGGTCAGCTGACCCGCACCGAGCGCCAGGCGGGCCCGACGCAGCTTCGCCGCTACAACGGCGAGCGGACGTTCACGCTGGCAATCACGCCGCCAGCGGACATGTCGCTGGAGGCAGCGCTCGAAAAGCTGGCGCCGATCATGGCCGACGCGCAGGCACAGGTCAGTTCGGGCATCCACCTGATGCTCTCGGGCGGTTCCGACGACCTGGCCGACACGATATCGACCATGGCGTGGAACTTCGCCTTCGCCGTGCTCGTGCTGTTTCTGCTGATGGCCGCCCTGTTTCGATCGACGATCGACAGCCTGGTGGTTCTCGCCTCCATGCCGATGGCACTGGCCGGCGGCGTGCTGGGCCTGCGCGCGCTCAACCTGTTCACCTTCCAGTCGCTGGACCTGCTGACCATGATCGGTTTTGTGATCCTCATGGGCCTGGTGGTCAACAACGCGATCCTGCTGATCGATCGCGCCCGACGCGGAATTGCGGACGGTCTTTCGTCAGACGAATCCATTCGCATGGCCGTCGAAACCCGCGTTCGACCGATCTGGATGAGCACGCTCACCTCGGTGGTCGGCATGCTGCCGCTGGTGCTGGTGCCCGGCGTGGGCAGCGAGATCTACCGCGGCCTGGCCGTGGTGATCGTCGGCGGCATGCTGACCAGCACGCTGTTCACCGTCGTCTTCATGGCATCGGCGCTGCGGCTGATCGCGCGTCTGCGCGAGCGGCGTGGCGATGCCGGGCTCGAATCCGCTATCCAGCAGTTCTGATCAATCATCCTGAAATTGTCCTCAAACGGAGTCATCGCCATGAACATCGCCAATCGCATCATGAACATACTGTCTTTCGCCCTGTTGGCCGGCGCGCTGCCGACCGCCCCCATCCTCGCCGCCGAGCGGCCCGTGGTTTCGGTCGTGACGGTGGCCGCAGACGAGGTCAGCCCGACCCTGATGGTCACCGGTACCGTGCAGAGCCGCTCCGACTCGGCCGTGTCGGCCGGCATAGCCGGTTCGCTTACATGGGTGGCCGAACCCGGTACACGCATGGTGCGGGGCGAACCGATTGCCCGGCTCGACGAGCGCCCCTTCCAGCTGGCGGTACGCGAACTGGAGGCGAGGATGAACAAGAAGCAGATCGAGATCCGCCGTTTCGAACGCGACCTGGAACGGTACCGTCTCTTGCACCAGCAGCAGTCGATTTCGTCGCGCGACCTCGACTCGCTGGAGGCCGATCTGGGCATGGCGCGTTCGGATGCCGAACTGCTGCAGGTCGAGATCGACCGGGCCCGAGAAGACCTGGCCAGGACCCGAATCGTCGCACCTTTCGACGGCATGGTTACGCAACGCTTCCAGCAACAGGGCGAGAGCGTCACGGCGACACAGCCGGTGGCCCAGCTGATCAGCACCGAATCACTCGAGATTCGTTTTCACGGACCGCTGGCGCACAGCGAATTGCCTTCTGCGGTGGGAAGCCTGCGCGTGCATTGGGGTGCGGGCAGCGCCGAGCTGGCCGTGCGGGCGACCGTGCCGGTCAGCGACGAACAGTCGCAGAGCTTTGTGGGCTTTCTGGCGGTGCCGGCCTCGATGGCCTCGAAGTTCCGCATCGGGCAACTGATCAGCGTGGCAGTTCCCACCGCGTTGCCTTCGAAACAACACATCGTGCCGCGCGACGCCCTGGTGCTGGGGGAAGAGCATATCCGCGTCTTCGTGCTCGACGAAGAGGGGCGGGTCCGGGCGATTCCGGTCGAGGTCGGCGCCGATCATGGTGATTTTGTCGCCGTGGAGGGTTCGCTGGCGGCCGGCCAGCAAGTGATCGTGCGCGGCGCGGAATCCATTCGCAGCGGCGACCTGGTGACAGTGCTTTCACCGGAGGAATTTCCGGTGACCACCTTGAACAGCCAGAAAGCTTCCTAGGAGACTGTCGGATTCAACCGATCGTAGCGAGGAAAAGGCCGGTTGGAGCCAGATTTTTCGATCTTCTGAGGCGAATAGTGGGACTATTTAACGAAAAAGAGCGGAGAATCTGGCCCAATCCGGCTTTTACGCAGTAGATCAGCGTTAAATCCGACAGGCTCCTAGTAATTGAACCCGGGATCGCCTGCCCGCCGCGGCAGGCGATCGAGCAGGTCGGTAAAGCGGGGATCGTTACGCAGGGGCAGGTAGACGGGATCGACGTTGAGCAGCAGCACCTGCGGCTGACGTTCATCGATCGCCTCGTCCAGCCAACGGAAGGCTTCGTCGTGGCGCCCGGCGAGAATCGCGTAGCGTGCCCAGCTCATCGGCGGCACATAGTGACCGATGTTGGCCTCGAAGCGTTCGTCGAGCAGTCGTCCGAACAAAGGGGCCAGCCCCTGTTGCCGGTAGAGTTCTGAATACCGGCCGATCTCTTCTTCTTCCAATCCGGCCTTGCGCAATAGCGCGGGCAGCTGTTCGAAGGCCAGTTCGTCGTCGCCCAGCACCAGTGCGATCCGGTGCAGCATCCGCTGAACATAGTCGGACTCAGGCTCGCTCGTCATCAGTCTCCGCACTTCAGACAGCGCGCGCTCCAGTTCGCCGCGCATGTAGTAGACATACGTCATGTTCACGAACTGGTACCAGGCGGGATTGGCCTCTCGCAGGCGCTCCAGTACGTCCTCGGCACGCTCGAATTCCCCAAGCGTGAGCAGAAACTCGCTGTAGGGCAGGTAATTCATCGGGTCGTCCGGCTTGAGCGCGATCGCCCGCAGGTAGGCTTGTTCGGCCAGCTCGATGTTCCAATCGGCCAGCAGGTAGAGCTCCGCCTTGCGCACCCAGGCCCGGGCATTGTCGGGATCGAGTTCGATGACGCGGTCGAGCAGCGCATGTACTTCGTCGGAATAAAGTTCGATGTCGAGGTGGCCGGCGAGGCCGCTGAGATCCAGCTTGGCCTCGGCGATCCCGAGGTAGGCTTCGACCACGCCGGGCTGGCGCTCCAGTACTTCTCTGAAGTCGGCAATGGCCTGGCGCAGAACCTCTGGCTGCTCGCTGTCGAGCTGTGCCTCGGCCCGTTCGAGCAACGGGCCGATTTCACTTTGCGCGGCCTCTTCGGCCGGTATGGCCGGAGACGGTGCCCGGTCAAGGCTGAACCACCAACCCCCGATCGCAGCCAGTAGCAGGCCGACTGCGATGAAGGCCGAAAGCTGCCACCGGCCGGCGCGCGGTGGCGCGGTTGCGGCGGCGCGTTCGGGATGCACGGCGGTTCGACGAACGTCGGGTAGCCAGAGATAGCCTGTGCCGGTCACCGTGCGGATGTACTTCGGCGCGGCCGCCCGGTCGCCCAGCACGCGTCTGAGCTTGCTGACCGCAACCGAAAGGCTGTCCTCGTTGACGATGCGGCCCGGCCAGATCTCCTCCATCAGCCAGGTCTTGGTCAGTACCTGTCCCGGCCGGCGGCAGAAGGCATGGA
>DATFJJ010000216.1:0-2058 GCA_035269245.1 Wenzhouxiangellaceae bacterium
CCACGGCTACCGCGCGCGGGAATCGCTGCTGCACATGCTCTGGGAGCAGCAGGCGTGGCTGGCCAGATACCTGGCTGACTGAAAATGAATAAGCGCGACACCGTGAGCACGAAGGCGGCAGCAGGGGATCGAGCATGAACGCGATTGCGCTGCTGCTCATCGGGCTGGGCGCCTTCGGCCTGGGCTACGTGTTTTATTCGAGGTTCATCGCGAACCGCATCTACGGTCTGGACGACAGCCGTGCCACGCCGGCCCACGAGTTCGAGGACGGCGTGGATTACGTGCCCACCAACCGCTTCATCCTGTGGGGCCATCACTTCACGTCGATCGCCGGGGCCGCGCCAATCGTGGGACCGGCGATCGCGGTCATCTGGGGCTGGCTGCCGGCCTTTCTGTGGGTGGTGCTGGGCACGGTGTTCTTCGCCGGCGTGCACGATCTCGGGGCGCTCTGGGCCAGCGTCCGGAACAAGGGTCGTTCGGTGGGCGCACTGACCGGCACGGTCGTCGGCAGGCGGGCCCAGGGCGTCTTCATGATCGTGATCTTCCTGCTGCTGCTGATGGTCAACGCGGTGTTCGCGGTCGTCATCGCCCGACTGTTCACCGGTTTCCCGGAAAGCGTCGTCCCGGCCTGGAGCGCGATTGCCGTCGCGCTCGTGCTCGGCCAGCTGATCAGGCGCAAGAAGATCGGGCTGGCAGTACTTTCGGTCGCCGGACTGGTGGTGCTTTACGGCATGATCTGGGTCGGGCAGTACGTGCCGGTCGCGCTGCCGGAACGGACGCTCGGGTTGGGTGACAACGCGCAGTGGATCGTGATCCTGTTCGCCTATGCCGGCATTGCCTCGCTGTTGCCGGTCTGGATGCTGCTGCAGCCGCGCGACTACATCAACGGGCTGCAGCTGTTTGTCGGACTGGGTCTGCTGTTTGTTGCCGTGATCATCGCCAATCCGGATATCGTCGCCCCCATGATCAACACCGGCGCGCCGCCGGGCACACCGCCGATCATGCCGCTGCTGTTCGTGACCATCGCCTGCGGCGCGATATCGGGCTTCCACGGCCTGGTTTCGTCGGGTACCAGTTCCAAGCAGCTGAATCGCGAATCGGACGCGCGTTTCGTCGGTTACTTCGGCGCCGTCGGCGAGGGCGCGCTGGCGCTTGGTGCGATCATCGCCGCGACGGCCGGTTTCGCGACGGCCGGCGAATGGGATGCGCTGTACGCGGCCTTCGGCGACGGTGGCGTGGCCGCGTTCGTCCAGGGCGGAGCGAACATCATGGCGGCCGGCTGGGGCCTGCCGGTGGCCGTCGGCACCACGCTGCTTGCCGTGATGGCGGTTCTGTTCGCGGCCACCACGATGGATACCGGGGTGCGGTTGCAACGCTACATCATCCAGGAATGGGGCGAGGTCTACGACATCGGCGTCCTGGGACGAAATGGCCCTGCTACCGGCCTGGCGGTGGGCACCTGCCTGGCACTGGCGTTCGGCGCCGGCGGCCTCGAGGGGACCGGCGGTCTGCTGATCTGGCCGCTGTTCGGCACCACCAACCAACTACTGGCCGCGTTGACGCTCATGGTCATAAGCCTGATGGTGCTGCGCGCCGGCCGCCCGGTATGGTTCACTCTGGTGCCGATGGTGCTGATTCTGGTGGTGACCGTTTTCGCCCTTTTTGTGCAGCTCGCGCAGTTCTACCGCGCCGGCAACTGGTTCCTGCTGGGGCTCGACCTTGTGGTGCTGATCGCCGCAGTGCTGGTGGTGCTGGAGGTGTCGTCGGCAATGAGCCGTGGATGGCGCGAGCGGCGGTTTGAATCCTTGCGGTCAAAATCCTCTTCGGATGGCATTACAGGCAGTGAAGAGGGCGAATCGTGAAGCGTTGCCGATGGTCGCTTCAAAAGCCGCCGGCTCCGGCGGTTAGACTTTCGTCACGGATATTGTTTTGTTTGGTGGCGATCTCTATGGAGGAATTCCCGGATGCCAGGCATGGGTAGACGGACAGATTTTCGCGCGTTCGTCATGACAATGACGCTGGTGACCGCGGCGGCCAGCGGAAACGTCGGCGCCGATG
>DATFJJ010000217.1:0-21697 GCA_035269245.1 Wenzhouxiangellaceae bacterium
CTTGCGAACCAGCAGCCGGGCCAGCCCGAGCCTTCTCTTCTGGCCGGCGGAAAGGGCGCGCGACGGTCGCGAGCCAAGTCCGGCCAGGCCGACCTGCGCAAGCGCTTCTGCCAGCTCCAGCCCGGGCGGCCCGACGCGTCGCTCGTAATCCAGATTCTCGCGGCAGGTCAGGTCGCCCTTGACGGCCGGCAGGTGACCCACGAAGGCCACCGGCGCATTGTGGCGCAGCGTGCCGCGAACCGGGGCCAGGATTCCGGCGAGCAGTCGCAGCAGCGTGGTCTTGCCGACGCCGTTGGGTCCGGTCAGCACGATTGCGCGACCCGCCTGCAGGGCGACGTCAAGCGGCCGGAAGACCGGGTTGCCGTAGCGATGAAATTCGAGTTGATGCGCTTCCAGCAATCGGCTCACGAGGCCGCCCCAGATGCGGTGCCGGAGGTGTCGCGCCAATCACCGTATATTCTGAGTTGCGCCGGGGCGCCGGGAAGTCCGGTCAGGGTGGCGCGTTGGCCGAATCGTCGGGCCAGCCGGTCGGCTTGCGAAAGGCTCTGCAGCGTGAAGAGCCACGCCGGTTCTTCGGGCCAGCGACCTTCGGGATCGCGATTGGATACGCTGAGCAGCGCCGCAGGCTGCAGGTCGCGGAGGCTTTCCTCCAGCGACCTTTGCGCGGTCGCGTTGGTTTTGGCGCTGCACAACCGGCCGTCCGGGTTATGAGCGGTGATCACGGCCCACGGCCTTTCGCCCAGTAGCCGATCCAGGGCGGGCGACGTTTCGCCGACGCGGATCACGATCCTATCGTCTGGGGCGTCAACGATGTATTCGGCAGCCGTGAAGGCAGCGATCAGTGCATCGATTCGGTCAGCGGTTGTGGCAAGATTCTGCATCGGTTTCCGGTCACAGTGAGAAGTGGCCAATGGGCTACAATTAAGAGTGCCGGCAATTCCTGCTGGCCGGCGTCCTTTTATCCTATTTTACCCGCCTGGGTCTCGGCAACTTGATTGATGACAAATTTTGACTACAAGCAGATTTGATTACGATTTATTTGTGATTGGCGGCGGCTCCGGTGGTGTCCGTGCGGCTCGCATTTCAGCCGGGCACGGCGCCCGCGTCGGATTGTGCGAGGAATCCCGGCTGGGCGGCACCTGCGTCATCCGCGGATGCGTGCCCAAGAAGCTGCTGGTGTTCGCCAGCCAGTTCAGCGAAGCTTTCGAAGATGCGGCCGGCTACGGCTGGAGCGTCGGCGAGTCGAGTTTTTCCTGGCCGGACATGGTTGCCGCCAAGGAACGCGAGATCACGCGGCTTGAAGGTGTCTACGGCCGACTGCTGTCGAATGCGGGCGTCGAAGTTCACCCCGGTCGCGGAACGTTGCTCGACAAACACACGGTGCTGGTCGGCGAGCAACGGATTCGCGCAGAGAAGATCCTGATCGCCGTGGGCGGCAGGCCTTACCAGCTCGACATCCCGGGCGCCGACCTCGGCATCGTTTCCGACGACGCGTTCGATCTGCCGGAGTTTCCGCAGCGCCTGCTGGTCGTCGGCGGCGGTTATATCGCGGTGGAATTTGCCGGTATTTTTCGCGGACTCGGCGCCGAGGTGGTGCTCAACTATCGGCGCGAGCGGATTCTGCGCAACTTCGACACCGACGTAAGGCGTGTCATCGAGGCGGGTATGCTCGGTCGCGGCATCGAATTTCATTACGGCAATGATGCAACCCGCATTGTCGAATCGAATGGCGGCAAGCGCCAGGTCACCTTTTCGGATGGCTCTTCGGACGAGTTCGACACCGTACTGTTCGCCATCGGCAGGCACCCCTACACTGGCGAGCTCGGACTCGAGAACGCCGATGTCGCGACCGGTCCCAAGGGCCTCATCGCCGTCGACGAGTACAGCCGCACCTCGGTCGAAAGCATTTTCGCCGTGGGCGACGTGACCGATCGTATCGCTCTGACGCCGGTGGCGCTCATGGAAGGCCATGCGTTCGCCGATACCCAGTTCGGCGGCATGGACCGCCCGGTCGATCATGCCAATGTGCCGTCTGCGGTCTTCAGCCAGCCACCTTCGTCGAGCGTTGGCCTTACCGAGGAAGAAGCGCGTAACCAGTGCGCCTCGGTCCGGGTGTTCCGCTCGGAATTCACGCCGATGAAGTACACGCTGAGCGGACGGGACGAAAAAGCCTTGATGAAGATCCTGGTCGACGGTGAAACCGAACGCGTGATCGGTTTGCACGTCGTGGGACCAGAGGCGGCCGAAATGGTCCAGGGTTTTGCCGTCGCCGTGCGCGCAGGTTTGACCAAAGCCGATTTTGACCGCACTATAGGTATTCATCCGACCAGCGCCGAGGAACTGGTCACGATGCGTGAGGCGGTGGCATAGTGCCGCGGCCGCAGATCAGCCGTCAGGCACGCACGAATTTCTCATTGATTAAACAGATGGTGAAAGCATGTTGAGTACGAGAATTGTTCAGGGGCTGCTGGCGTTGGCCGTCGTAGTCGCATCCGGCTCGCTGTGGGCCAAGACGCCCACGATTGACGAATCGATCTGGATCGTGGAGCTCGATGATCCTCCGACGGTCCAGTTCCGGGGAGAGACTTCGCAATCTGTCACGGCCTCTGGCCGAGCCGGCGGGAAACTCATGGCGGCCACGGCGCCTTCGGTAACGGGCGAGTCCCGATTGCGCGCAGACTCGCCCGCCGTCAGGCAGTACGTCGCTTATCTGGATCGACGGCGCACCCAAGTGCTCGAGCAGGCGGAGACAGAACTCGGCATGCGTGTAGAGCCGAAATTCGTATATCGCCACGTCCGGAACGGTTTCGCCGCGCCCATGAGCCCAGCTGAAGCCATGCGCCTGGCCGGCCTGCCTGGCGTACGTTCGGTCCAGCCCAACATAATCCAGTACGTCCAGACCGATGCCGGCCCGGAGTGGATCGGTGCGCCCAGTCTCTGGACCGGCGCCACCGGCGCGCCCAATCCGACTCGCGGCGAGGGCACCGTGCTGGGCGTGATCGACACCGGCGTGAACTGGGATTCGATCTTCTTCGATGTCTCCCAGTCGTCCACACCGGTGACCAATCCGCGCGGTGAGCTGTTCGGGCTGTGCAACGACGAACTGCTGGACATTCCTTGCAGCGAGAAACTTATCGGTGTCTACGACTTCACCGACGAAGAGACAAACGGTTTCGATCCGGATGGGCACGGCTCACACGTGGCCTCGACCGCGGTTGGATTGCCGTTGTCATTCAATATCGATTTTGATGGCGGTGGTCCGGCGCCCGCGCTGTCATTCCAGACTTCCGGCGTCGCGCCGCGAGCCAGCTTCATTGCTTACAAGGCTTGCGAAGCCGACCCGGAAGAACCTGCCGGAAATTTCCGTTGTCCCGGCGATTCGACCTCCGCGGCGCTGGAGCAGGCGATCGAGGACGGCGTCGATGCCGTCAATTTCTCGATCGGCGGCGATCCCTTCAACCCCTGGGCAGCGGCGGGTAACCAGCTGTTGTTTTTGAACGTCCGTGAGGCCGGAATCGTGCCGGTGACGTCGGCCGGAAATTCCGGCCCGGAAGACTTCACGGTCGGTAGTCCGGCCAACGTGCCCTGGGTCATGGCGGTGGCCAACGCACGTCACGGACGAATTCTCGCCAATCGCCTGACCAACGTCAGCGGCGGCCCGTTCCAGCTGGACAACCTGGTCGGGGAGGGCATCACCGGCGGCACGACCACGCTGCCCATCGTGCACGCACGCGACTTCGGCAACGCCCTGTGCGGTCAGGGTCCGGCCGAATCCGGACCGAGGTGCGCTGATAATACCGGTATCAGCAATCCGTTCCCGCCCAACACGTTTGACGGTCAGATCGTGGTCTGCGATCGTGGTCAGTACGGACGAATTGAAAAGGGCAAGAATGTGCAGCTCGCCGGCGCCGCCGGCATGATTCTGGCCAACACCGACGCCCAGGGCGAATCGACCAATGCCGACCAGCACTGCTTGCCGGCCACTCACGTCGGCGACGCCGACGGCGACCTGCTTCGCGACTGGCTGGATTCCGGCAGTGGTCAGCAGGGACGTCTTACCGGCACCCAGCGATTTATCGATGAATCCGCGGCCGGACGGCTGAACGATTCCAGTTCCCGCGGTCTGGCCGTCGGCGCGCCGGACCTGATGAAGCCCAACGTGACTGCGCCGGGCACCAGCATTCTTGCCGCCGGTACCGAAACCAACCCGGAAGGCACCGGTCCGGCACCGGGCGCGGCCAACCAGCTCATTTTCCTGACCGGCACGTCAATGTCCTCGCCGCACGTTGCCGGCGCGGCGCTTCTGTTGCGCTCGGCGAATCCCGACTGGGGTGTGGACGAGGTGATTTCGGCCCTGGAGACGACGGCAAATCCCGATATCGTGCGCAATTCCGACGATTCGGAAGCACGCGTGCCGGATCGCGGCGCGGGCGGCGTCCAGGTCGATCTCGCGGCTCAGGCGGGGCTTTATCTGCCGGTCTCTGAGGCAGAGTTTCAAGCGGCCAACCCCATAGCGGGAGGCGATCCGGGCGCGTTGAATCTGCCCGGTGTCGTGAGCAACAACTGCGTCGGCACCTGCGTTTTCACGCGCACCGTGCGCGCACTGGGTGCGGGTACCTGGAACGTCAGCGGCGAAGGCGACCTGGATATCCAGATCACACCGGCTTCCTTCACACTCAGCGAAGGCGGCCAGCGCGAGCTTCAGATCGAAATTTCACGCGGCGGAGTCGAACTTGGTCAGTGGGGCGCCGGAAGCGTGGTGCTAACCCCGGCTGCAAACACTTTCACGACCCAGCGGCTGCCGGTGGGTGCGCTCATGGCCGCGGGCGAGACCCCCGGACCGCAAACATTCACGTCGGCGGGCAATCGGGGACGCGGCGAAGTGACAATCCCGGAACTGGTCGACGTCGATGAATTGGTGGTGCGGACCAGTTCTCTTCTCCGCCCGACCCGGAGAGAACCTTCGCTTGTGCAGGATCCCACGCCCGGCAGCACGTTTGATCGGTCTGCCGGTACGGTGACGGAGTTTTTTGAAGTGCCTGAGGATGCGTTGTTGCTACTCGCCGAAACCTTTGTCTCTACCGCCCCGGATATAGATCTTTTCGTCGGCCGCGATTCGAACGGGGACGGTGTCGCCCAGGAGGGCGAATTGGTTTGCTCCTCGCGATCGCCCGACGAGCTGGAGAAATGCGAGATCGAGTTCCCGGATTCCGGCTCGTGGTGGGTGCTTGTCCAGAACTGGCAGTCGTCGATTTCCGGTTCCGATATCGCGCCGTTCGAGTTCGCGGTATTCCGCGAAGAGCGCGATCCCAGTCTGGTCGTGACCGCCCCGGGAGCTCATCCGGGTGGTCCGCTCACAATTCCCGTTTACTGGGATCAGCCCGCCATGGCGCGCGAGGAAAAATGGCAGGGTGCCATCGCCTTGGCATCTTCTCCAGACAACCTGGGTGACATAGGTATCGTGCAGGTCAACGTGACGCGTACCGGCATCAACGCACCGGCCGAGACCGCGCTTTTCGAGAGCCAGCCTTATCCGGTGGTTCTGCCGGCCGGGGCGATTCACGATTTGCTTTATATCGACGTACCCCCCGGCATGATGGAATTGGAGGTGACGGTCGAGGGGTCGGTTTCCGACGTCACGATCCGCCGGCGTGGTTTCGACGAGCTGGCGGCGACGGTTCCAAATACGCCGCCGGCGCCAAACGCGGTATTGCTGCAGGCAACGCAAGGCGCCAACGAGTGGCGCGCGAGTCTGGAAGACCCGCAGGGCGGCCGTTATTTCGTTGTGCTGGAAAATGATGCGTCGACAGAAAGCGAGGTGATCGTGACTGCCAGCGTGCCTGTGCCGCGGCTCTCGCCGCCGCCGCCGTTGGGGACTTTTCCGATCCCGGGACGTGGCGCATGGAGCGCGGCTCGCCCGAGCCCCATCAACCAGGGCATCGACTGGCAGGTTGGCGGCGGCGGCCGTTTCGCGATCTGGTATACCTACGACGAGGCCGGTCTGCCGACGTTCTACATCACCGATACCGTGCCCGAAGTCGGTGCGTTCTTCAGCGCGGTTCTCTTCCGCCCGACCAGCAACGACGAGCGCTCGTCCCTGAAGGTGGTCGGCGAGGTGCAGGTCACGCAGATATCGGAAGGCCGGATGATGTACGCCTGGCGCCTGAAAGGTAATCACGGCGCCGAGATGTTCGATCCGGTCAGCGGAGACACCTGCCCGACCATACCTTCGCTCGGCGAAGACCCGGTGCCGCTGCTTGGCACCTGGTTCTCGCCCGACACCACCGCCGGCGGCTCGACGGTGCTGATTACCGCGAACACCGAAGCCTGGATACGCTTTTATTACGACAATGCCAATTCACCCCGGTGGATCATCGCCGATACCGAATTGCCGGCCGCGCTGCCTGGCGGCAATCGGATGGAAGTGCTCGATTTTCGCGGCTTCTGCATCTACTGCGACGAGGGCCCGATCACAAGCGACGTGGTCGGCACGCTGGAGCGTGTGTTCATCGACCCGACCAGGGTGCGTGAAGTTTCCGACTATGTCGCCGGTCCGCCGATCAACACCAGCATAGAAACCGATCGAGAGCTCGTTCCGCTTTCGTTCCCGGTTGAGTGCCCCAACCAATGAGTGAAATGAATATGATCAGAACTGGCCGTGATGACATCGAGGCGCTGTGGTGCAGGGAAAATCCATGAGCGGTGCCAGCCCTGTGACGGGTCCGGATCCGGCAGCACTGGAAGAGGGCGACCCGTGCGCCTTGCGCGATCTCGTGCTTCAGGTGCTGGACGATGCCAAGGCGCAGGATGTCGAGGTCTTCGACCTTCGCGAGCGCAACACGTTTGCCGACTTCATGGTGGTGGCCAGCGGTACATCCAGCCGCCAGAACAAGGCCATGGCCGATCGTCTGAGCATGAAGATCAAGGCGCTGGGACTGTCGGCGCCGCTGGGCGTTGAAGGCCAGCAGGAAGGCGAGTGGGTGCTGGTCGACCTCAACGATGTCGTCGTGCACCTGATGCTGCCCCAGACCCGGGCTTTCTACAACCTCGAAAAGCTCTGGGACGAGGCCACCCGAAGCCGTCCGGCGCAGTCCAGCTGAAGGAACGACGCGGTTGCAGATCCGACTGATTGCAATCGGGCGCTCGATGCCGGACTGGATCGCGCGCGGCTGGCACGAATACGTCCGCCGCATGCCGCCCCAGATCGGACTTGAACTGGTCGAGGTCGCGCCACCTCGAGCGTCCGGCGGAGACGAGCGCCGCCGCGAAGGCGAGGCGTTGCTCGCCAAATGCGCCCGATCCGGTCCGAGGATAGCGCTCGACGAGCACGGTTCCGAGTGGTCGACTCGCGACCTGGCCGAGCAGCTCGACAGCTGGATGATGATCGGGCAACCTGTTTCGTTGATCGTCGGTGGCGCGGCGGGCCATTCGAAGGAACTGCTCTCGAACTGCACGGCAATATGGTCGCTCAGCAAGCTTACCTTTCCGCACATGCTTGTCAGGGTCATCGTGGGCGAGCAGATTTATCGCGCCTGGACATTTCAATCAGGGCATCCCTATCATCGTGAGTGACTGCGTATCAACGTGACTGAATCGGGCCAGGAAAACTCCGGCGGCGACAGCCGGTCGCTTGTATTGGCGTCGGCTTCGCCTCGCCGCCGCGAATTGCTGGCCATTCTTGTCGCGGATTTCGAGGTGCGTCCGGCCGCCATCGACGAGCGGCAGGGCGACGCCGAGTCGCCCGAAGATTACGTGCTCAGGCTGGCTGTGGAGAAGGCCCGCGCGATCACGGGGACTTCGCCGGGTACTTGGGTGATCGGATCGGATACCGAGGTCGTGCTCGAGGGACTGTGTCTCGGAAAGCCGGGTGACGAGGCCCAGGCCTGCGCGATGCTTCGAAGCCTCTCCGGTCGCAGCCATACGGTCTATTCATCAGCTGCGCTGGTGGCCCCGGACTTGTCGACCAAAACTGCGCTGAGCGTTTCGGAAGTCCGCTTCGAAGTCCTCCCGGAAGACTGGATATGCCGATACGCCGCGTCAGGCGAGCCGCTGGACAAGGCCGGCGGCTATGCGATCCAGGGCCGGGCGGCGGCCTGGATTTCCAATCTCGAAGGAAGCTACAGCGGTGTGGTCGGGTTGCCGCTGTTCGAAACCGCCAACCTGCTTCGTGACGCCGGCCTGATGCGGGATTGAGGCGGGCTTGCCGGAACGTCGATGCTCGCAGGCCGCTTTCGCAAGTGCGTATATGATGCCCAGAAAAAGCCAGGAGCACTCGCCGTGAGCAACCATGAGTAACGAACTGCTGATCAACGTAACGCCGTCGGAGAGCCGGGTTGCCCTGGTCGAGAACGGCCTGTTGCAGGAGTTGCACCTCGAGCGCATGGGCGACATCAGCTATGTGGGCAACATTTACATGGGACGTGTCGAGCGCGTTCTGCCCGGCATGCAGGCGGCATTCGTGGATATCGGGCTCAACCGTACCGCTTTTCTGCATGCCGGCGAGATTGCCCGGTCGCGCCCGGAGCTGGAGTCGGACGCGCTCGACGAGCACGGTGAGCCGCAGATTCCGCCGATCGGCGAAATGATTCGCGAGGGCCAGAGCCTTCCGGTACAGGTCGTCAAGGATCCCATGGGCTCCAAGGGTGCAAGGCTCACCACCCAGCTCAGCCTGCCTTCCAGGTACCTGGTCTATCTGCCGGGGTCCAGCAGCATTGGGGTTTCGCTGCGGATAGACAATGAAGCCGAGCGCACGCGGCTGCGTGATCTGGTCGGCGAGATTCTCGAAGACCACGGCCAGGCCGGTAACGGGCTGATTCTGAGGACCAACGCCGAAGGGGTAGGCGCAACCGAACTGAAGCGGGACCTCGAGTACCTTCGGCGATTATGGTCGGGTGTTGAAAAAAAACTCGAGAACGGTTGCGAGCCGGGTACCTGCATATACGAGGATTTGTCGCTCCCACTTCGAGCGCTGCGTGATCTGATGCACGCCGGCATCGAGCGGATCCGTTTGGACAACGCCGAAACCTACGCCCATGCCAGAAGCTTTTCCGATACCTTCATCGGCGAGTGGTCCGAGCGCCTGGAGTCGTACGCCGGTCCGGGGCCCTTGTTCGATCTCTACGGCGTGGAAGATGAAATATCGCGGGCACTCAGGCGAAACGTATCGCTCAAGTCCGGTGGCCATTTGACCATCGACCAGACCGAGGCGATGACCACCATAGACGTCAATACCGGCGGCTATGTCGGCACCCGAAATTTTGCCGAGACCGTCTACAAGACGAATATGGAGGCCGCCCAGGCGCTCGCGCGCCAGCTCAGATTGCGTAATCTCGGCGGCATCATCATCATCGATTTCATCGACATGACCGATGAAGAGCACAAGCGCCAGGTCATGCGCGTGCTCAATCAGTCACTGGCGCGCGATCCGGCGCGAACAACGGTGTCGGAGATTTCCGCGCTGGGCCTGGTGGAAATGACGCGCAAGCGAACGACCGAAAGTCTCGAGCATCGATTGTGCAACCCATGCCCCCAGTGCAATGGGCGTGGCTGGCAAAAATCTCCTGAAACGGTCTGTTCCGAGATCTTTCGCGAAATCCTGCGAGCCGTCCGGCAGTTCGAAACGGGGCGGCTGATGGTGCTGGCCGCGCCGCCGGTGGTCGACAAGATGCTGGATGAATATACCGGCCCGCTGGCCGAAGTCACAGAACAGCTGGGCACCAATATCCGCTTCCAGTCCGAAGAACAGTATGCTCAGGAGCAGTTCGACGTGGTTCTGCTTTGAGCGAGGAAACTCGAGGAATGCGGGATTTGCCGATCCTGCGCGCCCTCAGGCGACTGCGTCGTGGGTGCTGGAAGCTGGCGGTGTGGTTCATCATCGGATCTGCTGTTCTGGTCAGCATCGGCCGACTGGTCGCGCCCTATGCCGATTCATTCCGCCCGGTGGTGGAACGCTTTCTTGCAGAGGTGCTTGAGCGGCCGGTGCGGATCGAACGTATCGAGGCGCGCTGGCCACGCCTTTCGCCCCAGATCACGCTGATCGGACTCGAAGTGGGGCGCCCCGGGGAGCCCCTGCTGGACGTCGATAGGGCAAGGCTACAATTCAAGCTGTACAACCTGGTCCGGCCCGGTCGCAACAGCTTCGAGCTGGTAGTGCTGGGCCTGAACATGCTGCTGGTGCAGGACGACGAGGGTCGCTGGAGCTGGCGGCTGGATCGCGGCGGTACGTTTGCCGAAGGCTGGGAACAGGCGGTCTCGGCGGGTGACGTGCTGCTACGTGATGGTGGAATCCGTATTTCGCCGCGAGGCCTTCCCGACCTGCGATTGGCGGTACCGGAAGCGAACCTGAGCCGCGTTGCGGACCGGCTGCAGGTTCGACTGGATGCGATCCCGGATGGTGGTTCAGGCGAAAGGCTTGAGGTACGCCTGGTGCTCCACATGCCGCGATCCCGGCTGGAATCGCTTGCCGGGTATGCGAGCGCCTCCAGCATCGGTCTTTCCAGCATGGCGCTGGAGTCCACTGCCGAGAGCGTGATCGATCTTCGCGCGCAGATGCAGTGGTGGGTGAACTGGAATCGAAGCGATGGTGCGCAATTGCACGGCGAGGTCGATCTTCATTCGCTGGCCGAAGGCGGTATTGCAGGCCGAATGTCCAGCCACTTCCAGCTCGACGGCACATGGCGCCAGGAGGAATTGGCGCTCGAGCTCAACGCTCGGGAGTTCGGCGACGGCAAAGCGGTATTGATCCAAGGCCTGGCATATGGAAGCGGCAACGGCAGGCATGGCGTGGTCGCCGAGCGAATCGAGCTGGAGTATCTGCACGCGCTGCTTCAGCCCTGGATGGGGTTCGCGCAGGACTGGCCCGCCAGCGTATCGGGCACGGTTTCCAATCTGCGCCTGGGTGCGACCGACTCCGGGTCGTTGTATCTGGCCGAGGGCCGGGTCGAGGGGCTGGATGTCGATATAGCCGAGCGAGGTTTCAGTGCGTCGCTCGAGCGCGTGGATCTTGCGCTGGCCGGCGATCGGCTTTTGATGCGGCCGTCAGGCCCTGCGATCGTCGGCTTGCCGGCGTTATATCCACAGCCGTTGGCGTTCACGGAGCTCTCGGGCGCGATCGCTCTGGGCGGCACTCGAATGGAGACGCGAAGCCTTTCGCTGGAGCACCCGGAGTTTCACCTGGTCGCTGACGGTGCCATCGAACTTGCCGGCGAGACTCCTTTCCTTGACCTGGTGCTCGATATGCCGAGACTGAGCACCCAAAGCCCGCGTCGCTGGTTGCCGCAGCGAGGCCTGGGTCCCAACACCCGCAAGTGGCTCAACGAGGCACTGCTGGAAGTCGGATCGGCACAGGCCGTCACGACGCTGTTCGGCGAGCCCGCGGACTGGAAGAATTACGTTCCTCCCGGTTCGGTCAACAGCCGCGCCGATTTTTCGGGCCTTCGCCTGGCTTATGCAAAGAACTGGCCGGTGGCCGAGGATGTTTCCGGCCAGGTGGAGTTCTCGGGGGAATCGATGACCGCTGTCGCCGAGTCCGGTCAGGTCGAGGGCGTGACGCTGCAGGCACCCTTGGTGCATATCAGCGAGGCGCGCAATGCCGAGATAGAACTGCATCTGGAAGCGGTCGACGCCGGCGCCGACGGACTCGCGCGACTGGCAAGTGCCCTGCCGCTGGCCGGCGTCGAGGGCGCGCTGGCGCGGCTTCGATGGCAAGGGGGCGCCTCGGCCTCGGCCAGCGTCTGGTTTCCGGTCAAGCGAAAGGACGATTGGCGGCTGGTCGGTGTCATCGATTTTGCCGAAGCCGGGGTCGAGCTACGCGAGCAACGCATCGCGCTCGACCGGATTTCGGGAGAACTGCCGTTTACCCGCGAGCGACTGGGCCCGGCGAGGCTGGCGGCCGAAATGCTTGGAGAACCGGTTATTGCGGCACTGGATAGCTGGTTCAGGCCGGAATTCAGGCTTTCGCTGCAGGGCACTTTCCCGGTCCGGGGGCTCATTCCGGAAGGCTGGAAGGGTGGGCTTTCCGCCGTAGTGGAAAAGATCGAAGGGCGAGCGCCATTCGACATCGCATTCGAGTCCGGCGAATCCACCGGCGACGCAAGGAACCTCGAGCTTCGGATGACCAGCAGCCTGGAAGGCGTTTCATCCGGGCTGCCCGCGCCGCTTGATAAACCGGGCGGAGCGGTGTGGCCGTTCGAAATGACGTTGCCGCTGGGTGATGCGCAGCAGCCCGTTCGTTTCGGTATTCAGGAACTTTTCACCGGCGAATGGCTGATGTCGACGGACTACTGGCAGCTCGGTCTGGGTCTTGGCGGCGCGACGGTCGAGCTGCCGGCGGCCGAGAACTTCATCGTCGAGGGCAGTCTGCCTGCGCTTGATGTCGATCAGTGGCTGGGCTTGATTGCGGAAACGACTTCGAACGGGCGCGAGGTGCGCCCGAACGATCGGGGTATAGGGCTGTCGGGATGGGTGGATCTGACGGTCGAAGACCTTCGGGTGCAGAAGGCATCGCTGGGCACTGTCGCGCTATCGCTCATCCGCGAGGAAAATTACTGGCGATTGACCGGGCAGGGGGAGCAGGTGGCCGGATCGATACGTTTCCCCGCCTCCGGTATTGCCGATCGCTCGATCGTGGCCGACATGACCAGGCTCGCCTGGCCGGCGTCACAGCGCGACGAGCCGATGCCGGCCGGAGAGCCGTCCAGCGTGGACCCTGCGCGCTTACCCGCCCTGGATCTTGTCGTGCGTGATCTGCAGTGGGGTGAGCTTGATCTGGGCGAGTTTCGACTGAACTCACACCGCGAAGACCGCGGCCTTCAAATCGAGCAGGTCTCCAGCCGTCGCGACGGCCTCGAGCTGACGGGATCGGGTGAATGGTTGCGGGGCGCCGACGGGCCTTTCAGCCGAATGCGGATTCGCCTGGCCGCGGCGGACCTGGGTCAGACCCTGGACCAGGCGGGTTTCGATCTTGCGTTGCAGCGCGGCCAGGCCGTGGTTGAACTGCAAGGCCGTTGGCCAGGAAGTCCGCTGGACCTGAGTCTGCCCCGTATCGACGGCGGCCTGGACCTGGTAATCACCGATGGGGTGATCCCGGAAGCCAGCCCCGGCGCCGGCCGTCTGCTGGGCCTGGTCAGCCTCAATTCGATACCGCGCCGGCTCCGGCTGGATTTCTCGGACGTCTTCGGCGAGGGGCTGTCGTTCGATCGCGTCGCCGGCCATTTCGACCTCGCCGACGGTGTCGCCGCAACCGAAGACATGCGTATCGACGCGCCAGCTGCCGAAGTGCTCATGCGGGGAAGAACCGACCTGGAAAACCGGACCTACGACCAGACACTCATTGTGCGGCCCGGGGTCGGATCGGCACTTCCGGTCATCGGTGCTTTGGCGGGCGGGCCGGTCGGTGCGGCCGCGGGCGCAGCGTTGCAGCAGATCTTTTCAAAACCGCTGAGCGGAATCTCCGAGGTTCGCTATTCGGTGACTGGTGACTGGAAGCAACCGGTTATCGAGCCTGTTGCGGTCGAACCCGCCGAGCGCGGCGACGGTTGAATCCGGGCCGCTCGGCCCGAATATCCGAACCACGAACAAGGACTTTAAAATCATGCTTGA
The DNA here is from genome assembly GCA_035269245.1 of Wenzhouxiangellaceae bacterium. Taxonomy (GTDB): domain Bacteria; phylum Pseudomonadota; class Gammaproteobacteria; order Xanthomonadales; family Wenzhouxiangellaceae. The sequence goes on from DATFJJ010000217.1 coordinate 13,600, forward strand.
ACTGGCAACCCATCAGCTGTTGACACCTTCAGGGATCGACAGCGGGGACATCGAACGCGCGCTCGGCCGATTGGTCGAGGGGCAGGTGGATCTCGGCGACCTTTATTTTCAGCACCGTCAGAACGAGGGTTGGTCGCTGGAGGACGGCATAGTCAAATCCGGCAGCTTCTCGATCGACCAGGGGGTCGGCGTGCGTGCGATCTCCGGTACCGGCACCGGGTTTGCCTATGCTGACGCGATCAACATGCCGGCGTTGATGCAGGCAGCCGGAAATGCGCGCGCTATCGCGCGGTCGGGCCGCTCCGGCGCGACCGCGGTGACCCGGCCGGTCCATGCGCCGGCACTTTATGCGGCCGACAACCCCGTCGATGCGGTGGATTCGGCAAGCAAGGTCGATCTCCTGCGGACCATTGACGCCTACACCCGGTCGCTGGATCCGAGAATTACCCAGGTCAACGTTTCGCTGTCATGCCAGCACGAATCGATCCTTGTGGCCGCCAGTGACGGCACCCTGGCCGGTGACGTGCGACCGCTGATACGCCTCGATGTCCGCGTTATCGCCGAGCAGGGCGACCGTCGCGAATCGGGCAATGCCGGCGGTGGCGGACGCTACGCACTGGCCGGCCTCATGGCACCGGAGTCCTGGCAGAAGTTTGCCGACGAGGCCGTCCGCCAGGCGCTGGTCAATCTGGAGGCGATCGATGCGCCGGCCGGTTTCATGAAGGTGGTGCTGGGGCCGGGCTGGCCCGGGGTGCTGTTGCACGAAGCCATCGGACACGGTCTGGAGGGCGACTTCCACCGAAAGGGCATCTCCGCGTTCAGCGGGCGCATGGGTGAACGCATTGCGACCGAGCACTGCACGGTGGTCGATGACGGCACGCTGGCCGAGCGTCGTGGATCGCTGTCGATCGATGACGAAGGTACGCCCAGCGCGCGCAACGTGCTGATCGAGAAGGGCCGGCTGACCGGCCTGATGCAGGACAAGCTCAATGCGCGAGCGATGGGCGTCGAACCGACCGGCAACGGGCGTCGCGAGTCTTTCGCGCATCTGCCGCTGCCGCGCATGACCAACACCTACATGCTGCCGGGTGATCACGCGCCGGAAGAAATCATCGCGTCGGTCGATGACGGCATCTACGCGGTGAACTTCAACGGTGGCCAGGTTGATATCACGTCCGGCAAGTTCGTGTTCGCCGCCTCGGAAGCCTACCGGATCAAGAACGGAAAGCTGGGGGCGCCACTGAAGGGCGCGACGCTGATTGGCAACGGCCCGGACGTGCTGACGCGCGTGACCATGGTCGGCAACGACCTGGAACTGGATTCCGGCGTCGGCGTCTGCGGCAAGGAAGGGCAGGGGGTGCCCGTGGGCGTTGGCCAGCCGACCCTTCGGATCGACGGGCTGACCGTTGGGGGTACGCAATGAACCAGGTCATGAATCGCGGCAACGAGACGGCTGCGCCCTTGCTGCACGATCCCGAACGCGAGCGCGCCATGCTGGAAGATGCAGCGGCGCAAGTGCTGTCAAGAGCGCGTGCCGGTGGCGCGGATGCGGCCGAGGTCAGCGTCTCCGCGAGCCACGGGCGCAACGTCACGGTTCGGTTGGGCGAAATCGATGTGCTCGAAGATGCGCGTGACCGCGGCGTTTCGGTCACGGTCTACATCAACCGAGCCAGCGGCAGCGCGTCTACCGGCGATCTTGGGACTGAATCGCTGGAGCGCGCTGTAGATCAGGCGTTGGCGATCGCACGGCATACCCAGCCGGATCCCGCAGGCGGGCTTGCACCGGCCGAGCTGATGGCGTCCCGAATCGAGGATTTCGACCAATGGCATCCATGCGAGCTTGAGATGAGCGCTTTGATAGAACGCGCCAAGCGGATCGAACAGGCGGGTATGGACGCCGATGCCCGGGTCGAGAATTCCGAAGGCGCTTCGGTCTCCGCAGACGCGGCCATCGGCGTCTACGCCAACAGCCACGGCTTCGTCGGTAGCGGTCGCAGCACGCGGTTCGACCAATCGTGTGTGCTGGTGGCCCGCGACGGCTCGGGAATGCAGCGCGACTGGGACTGGGACGACAAGGGACGTTTCGAGATGCTCGCAGATCCCGAAAGCACCGGCCGCAAGGCGGCTGAACGTGCCGTTCGGCGTCTTGGTGCGCGACTCGCGCCATCTGGCCGTACCGCGGTGCTGTTCGACAACAATGTTGCCCTTGGGCTGGTGCGCCACCTGGTCGGCGCGGTGTCGGGTGGCAACCTGTACCGGCGTTCCAGCTTCCTGGTCGATGCGGTGGGCAAGCAGCTATTCCCAAAATGGGTGAATATCGATGAGGATCCCCACCTGCCGGGCGGCGCGCGCTCGAGTTCGTTCGATAGCGAAGGCGTCGCGACCCGACAGCGGCCGTTGATCGAGTCCGGTGTGCTGCAGCGCTATGTGCTCGGCAGTTACTCGGCCCGGAAGCTTGGCATGGAAACGACGGCCAATGCCGGCGGGGTGCGTAACCTCATTTTTTCACCGGGTGAAAAGAGCTTCGATGAACTGGTGGCCGAGATGGAAACCGGGCTTGTTGTGACCGAGGTCATGGGCCAGGGCGTGAACCTGGTGACCGGCGATTACTCCAGGGGCGCTTCGGGATTCTGGGTGGAACAAGGTCGAATTTCCTATCCGGTGGAGGAAATCACTATTGCCGGCAACCTCGGCGACATGTTCGCCGGACTGGTCGCCGCCGGCAGTGATCTCGAGACTCGCCGAAACACCCAGGTGCCTTCGTTGCTCCTTGAGGGGATGACCGTCGCCGGTCAGCAGGAATAGCGGCGACGCATATTCAGACCGCCTGGCCGGCTCGCGCCAAGGTGTTCTCACGTTCTGAGAAACGCGCCTGTTCAAATGGCTCCATTGTCCATCGACGGAGCTTTCAAGATGCAGATGCTGTCTTTCAGCAATATATTCGGCTCGCGCCCCGCTCAGGCGCGATTTCGCTGTGAGCCAGGATACGGCAGGGATATTTTCGAGCTTGTGCGCGAGCTGGCCGGCCTGGCCGGCCTGCTCGGTTGGTTGGGCGTGTTGTTCTACCTGATCGCGTTGTTCGCGGCCAGTCCGGCCTGACGCAGACGCCACGGGAGCACGCCGAACGGCACCGCAGTAGCGGGAAGGGACTAGTTGCGTCGGCTGACCAGCTCCGCAGCCCGATCGATCAGTTCCTGGCCGGTCTTGCCGTCTACGGCTTCCAGAAAACGCTTTTCGCTGCCCATTACACTCGAATCGAATGCCTTGATGTAGCGAAGCGACCGCTCCAGAGTCTGATACTGTTCCGCCGAGACATCCTGGGAAATCCAGCGCAGACTTTCGGCATAGGCGTCCTTGCTGCTGGCGTCGATGATGGTTTGGAGGCCGAGTCCGTCTTCTGTCAGCTGGCCTTCCAGGTCGGGAACGACCAGGAAATCATTTGATGCGGCGGGCTGCTCTTCGACCGCCGCCTTTCTGCGCGGAGCTTCGCGCTGGATCATCTGGGGCGAGTCGCTGACTGCGGTTTCCTGTTCGGCCGATTCATCGCCGCCGCAACCGGTCATAAGCGTGACGGAAACTGCAAGCGCGAGCGCGCCGGAAAAGAGGTTTATACGTTTGGTGCAGGTCATCTTGAAACTCCCGTTGGATCTGGATTGGATCAGTTTTTGAATGTTGATCTGAATTCGGAATGATGGCTCGTGGCAATGAGATTGCGGTCGCGCCGATTAGTTCAGAGGTTCTCGAACTCGGCGAATAGATCGTAGCTGTCGCAGCCGGTTATCCTCACGTCGATGAAGTCACCGGGCTCGATGCCGCTCGAGCCCTGGACCAGGACGTTGCCGTCGATCTCCGGCGCATCGCCGTAGCTGCGGCCGATCACGGTTGCGCCCTCCACCGCATCGACAATGACGGGCTCGACATTGCCGACGCGACGGCTCAATCGGGCTTCGCTTATGCCTTGTTGATGCTGCATGAAGCGATGCCAGCGCTCTTCCTTGATCTCCTCGGCCACCGCGTCGGGCAGTTCGTTGGCGGCGGCGCCGGCGACGGGCGAGTATTTGAAACAACCTACCCGTTCGAGCTGCGCCTCGCTCAGCCAGTCGAGCAGCATCTGAAAATCATCTTCGGTCTCGCCCGGGTAGCCAACGATGAAGGTCGAGCGGATTACAAGGTGCGGACAGGTTTCTCGCCAGCGGCCGATCCGCTCAAGCGTGTTCTCGGCCGAGGCCGGTCGACGCATCGATTTCAGTATGCGCGGGCTGGCGTGCTGAAACGGGATGTCCAGGTAGGGCAGGATTCCGCCTTCTGCCATCAGCGGAATGATCCGGTCGACGTGTGGATAGGGATAGACGTAATGCAACCGGACCCAGGCGTCCAGGTCGCCCAGTTCCCGGGCGAGATCATACATCCGGGTCTCGATTTCCCGGCCCTTCCAGTAATCGGTCTGATAGCGTGTGTCAACGCCGTAAGCGCTGGTGTCCTGGCTGATGACCAGCAGTTCGCGCACGCCGCGGTCAACAAGTTGCTCGGCCTCTTTCAGTACCATGCCGATCGGTCGGCTGACCAGGTCCCCGCGCATGGCCGGGATGATGCAGAACCGGCAGCGATGGTTGCAGCCCTCGGAAATCTTCAGGTAGGCGTAGTGGCCGGGCGTCAGCTTGAGCCCGCCCGGCGGAACCAGATCGACGTGCGGATCGTGGGGCCGAGGCAGGTGCGCATTGACCGCGCCAAGCACTGCATCGGCCTGGTGTGGGCCGCTCACGTCCAGTACCCGCGGGTGAATGGACTTTATTTCGTCTGGCTTCGCGCCCATGCAGCCTGTGACCAGCACCCGTCCATTGCCACCCAGCGCATCGCCGATGGCTTCCAGCGACTCGGCCTTGGCCGAATCGATGAAGCCGCAGGTGTTGACCACGACCAGATCGGCCAGGGCATGGTCGTCGACCAGCCGGTAGCCCTGTTGTCGCAGCCCGGTGATGATCTGCTCGGAATCGACCAGGGCCTTGGGGCAGCCCAGGCTGACCAGGCCCACGGCGGGCCCTTTGGAATCGGATGAGGTGTCCATTGGCGCGTATTGTACCGGCGCGCGCACCGTGTCGACTCGATCGCGTCAGATAGCGCGTCGACAGCTTTCGACCACAGTACGCAACCGCTCGATGCCGTCGAGCAGGCGGGGGCCGGGGCGGCCCAGCCAGGCTTCGCTGACCGCATGGATGTTGCCGTTGCGGATCGCCGGTATATCCTGCCAGCCGTCTCTTCGCATCACCAGGTGGGGCCGGTACTTGGACTCGTCCACGCCGCACCAGCTCATCACGATGGCTTCCGGCATTGCCTCCACCGCCTGGTTTATCGATATCTCCGTACTTTCGGCGTCGATCTGCGCGAATGGATTGATGCCGCCGGCCAGCGCCAGCATTTCGTTGACCCACGATCTTTTGCCCGGTGCAATCACGGGTTTGGGCCACCACTCCACAAGCACGGGTACCGGGTCGGGTCTCGGCGAGCATTCGGCCAGTGCGTCGAAACGCCCGGCTATTTTTTCGGCATTGGATTCGGCATCCAGCGCGCGGCCGATGCGACGGATATCGCCGGCCACGTCGCCCAGCGTGTGAGGTTGCGTGACCAGGTACGGCAGGCCTGCCTCGCGGATGCGTTCCAGGCAGCGCTCGTGCCCGGGTACCGTCAGCGAAGTGATGACCAGGTCCGGCGCCAGCCGCGCCGTCTTTTCGACATCGATATCAAGGTCGGCGCCGATTCTGGGCAGGCGTCCGACGACGTCGGCGGGATGGTCGGAATGATCGTCGACGCCCACCAGCCAGTCGGCGCGCCCAAGGGCGCAGACGATTTCGGTATTCGAACAGGTGTGCGCAACGATTCGCATCATTACAGTGTACTGGTGACCCCGTTGGACATGCGGCCGGATAGCCGCATGGCTCGATCTTGCTGGCCAAGCCCGTATAATCTATATTCATCACGACTCGGTTGCGGGTATGAGAGCGGTGGCACATACGGTGGATTTGGACCAGCATTCAGTGATCGGCCGTGAGTTCGGCAATGTGGTCATCGTCAAGGAGCTTGGGCGCGGGTCCATGGGCGGGGTCTACCTCGGTTACCAGAAGTCGCTGAAACGGCAGGTCGCGGTCAAGCTTTTACCCAGGCAGTTCGAGGATTCCGGCCGTTCGCAGCGTCAATTTCGCGACGAAGCCGAGACGGTGGCGGTTCTCAGCCATCCGTATATCGTGCCCATTTTCGAGATGGGCGAGGATGACGACTATTTCTTCCAGGTCATGCAACTGATTTCCGGCGCTGATCTCGGACGCATGATCCGCAATCGGCTCAAGCATCCGGTAGCCTCCCGGCGGTTTCTTCCGCCCGCGCGCGTAATCGATATCCTCTCGAAGGTGCTTGAGGGTCTGGGCTATGCGCATCGAGAAGGCGTGGTGCATCAGGACATCAAACCGGCCAACATCATGATCGACGAAAGCGCGCATCGGCCCCTGATCGTCGATTTCGGCATCGCCAAGACCGCGCGAATGGAATACTGGGGGCAGGGCCTGGTGGTCGGAAGCGTTCTATACCTGTCGCCGGAACAGGCCGCAGCGCAGGAAACCGATCGCAGAAGTGATATCTACGCTATGGGCATGGTGCTGCTCGAGGCCCTTGCGGGTCGTTTGCCGCTGCGCCAGGACGAGGATGAAAAGCGCATCCTGCTGCGCAAGATCAAGCGACCCGAAAGCCTGTTCACGCTTTCACCCAGGGAGTGTTCGCCGAATATCGACGAGGCGATGGAGAAGATCATTCTCAAGGCCTTGTCGCCCCGGCGCGAGGAGCGCTTCACCAGCTGCGAGGCATTCAGGTCGGCGCTTATGCATTGGAAGCCACCGGTGACGCAATGAGCCAGACTGCAAAGAAAAGCGCGGGACTGACCCAGCGACAGGCCGAGATCCTGGGACGCCAGTTCAATTCTGCGGTCACGAACACCAGTGCCTACGGTAGCGATCATCCGGTCAGCGAACGCGCTTACGAAACTTTCCTGGCCGGGATTGGAGAATTTCTCGAGTTGGTCGACCCGATCACGCTGATGCTCGACCGCGGTTCTTTTTTCGTCGAGGATCATTCCGTCGACGCGAAATTCAACTCCGGCCGGTTGGCTATTGTTTTTCGCAAGCTGAATCTTGAATCAGTCACTTTCCGGAACGGGCTGGATGCCGATGCGCTCAAGCAGTTGATGGACGTGCTCACAAATCCGGATGATTTCGTGAATATCGGAATGGTCCGCGAAGCGCTCTCCAAGCACGGCGTCGATTCAATCAAGGTCAACCATGTTGTGCTTCGAAAGTTCACCAGCGATGATGAAGTGATAAGTCGCGAAGGACTGGAGGATCTCACCGACCTGGCCGAACAGGCAGTTTCGAGCGGCGGCAAGGCGGGCGAGACGGGCCCCGTGGCGGAAGACCTCATGGCCCGGGTCGAAAACATTTTCTCGATGCGCGCACTGATGCAGCAGCCGGGCCAGGTGGCCGAGCAACTGCTGGATGCCTCGATCGGCGATACGCAGCGGCAGGCCGGCGTGGTCGCGCAGATCCGACAGTTGGGCGAGCAGGTCGACAGGGGTGCCGGCGACGACGGCGAGGCTCTTTCCCTGGATAGCGTCATGCAGGCCGTGTCGAAGGTGCGGGAGGAGTTTTCCCGGGGACTTGCAGGTCAGGAGGAAACTGCCCGCCTGATGGCGGAAAGCGGCAGCGTGCTCAGCGAGCTCGACCAGCTGACCTGCCAGACCGTAGTTTCGATCGTGCGCGACGAGTACCGCGCCGGAGAGGTTTCGGCCAAGCGGCTGGCGCAGATCATTCGACGAGTGCTTCCTGAGTCACGCGATCTGAAGCGCCTGCTGCCGATGCTCAAGCAGGCGTTGCTGAACGACGGCATGCCGCTGACCGACTACATCGAATTCGTCAACCAGCTGACCGGCGAGTTGCAAAGCGACGATCTTGTGCAGATGCTGGAGCAGGGCGCCGACAGCATCGGCTTTTCGGTCGACGAGCTGCTCCGCGAGATTCGGCGCGAGCCGGAAGAAGCGGCCCGTCTGATCGTGCTCGCG
>DATFJJ010000218.1:0-3313 GCA_035269245.1 Wenzhouxiangellaceae bacterium
GAACCCGCCTTATTCACCGCCCGATCTACTGCGGCGCCATCAGGCCCCGCGTCTGCGGCGTTTCACTCGGTCACAAGTCCTCACCGTAGCTTTGGCTACGCCTCCAGCTTGCTCGGTCGCGAAACCCCACAGTCACAGGACGCGATGATGCCTCGCAACGAGCCGGCGGTGAATAAGGCGGGTTGTCTAGGTTTTCGGTTTTCAATTTCAACTTAAAACTTCAACTTGGAACCTCAAAAGCGGTTTCGCCCCGCGCTGCGCGCTTGCAGGCGACCTGCTCTTCACAAGCGCCTGAAAAGCAGGCAAAAGCGCTTTGCAGTTCGTGTTAGCTTGATTGCTTTCCCAAGGGGAACTGGCCTGACGGAGGAATCGTATGGCGGCTGTCGACGAACGCACCGGCTCGAAGCACGCAGAATTGCACCGCATGGTCATGGACGATCATGTCTGCCCCTATGGCATCAAGAGCAAGCATTTGCTCGAGAAGCATGACTTCGAGATCGATGACAACTGGTTGAGAACGCGCGAGGAGACCGACTCGTTTCAGGAAAAGCACTCGGTCGACACGACCCCGCAGGTCTTCATCGAAGGCAAGCGCATTGGCGGATACGACGAGTTGCGCGACTATCTGGATGAGCCGATGCCAGACAAGCAGGAGACGACGTACCGGCCGGTGATCGCCATCTTCGCGACCTCGTTCGCGATAGGTCTGGCGATGAGCTGGGCGCTGTTCGGCACCGTGTTCACGATCCGCATGCCGGAACTGTTCATCGCCACGGCAATGTGCTTGCTGGGCCTGCAGAAGTTGCAGGACGTCGAGAGCTTCAGCACGATGTTCCTCAACTACGATTTGCTGGCGCAGCGGTGGGTGCCGTATGGATATTTCTATCCATTCGGCGAAACGCTGGCGGGCGTGCTCATGATCGCCGGGGCTCTGATCTGGCTGGCCGCGCCGATCGCCCTGTTCATCGGCACCGTCGGCGCGATCTCGGTCTTTCGCGCCGTCTACGTGGACAAGCGCGAACTGAAGTGCGCCTGCGTGGGCGGAGACAGCAACGTGCCGTTGGGCTTCATCTCGCTGACGGAGAATCTCATCATGATGCTGATGGGCGTCTGGATGCCGATCCGTATGTGGGTGCTGGGCAGCTGAGCCGTATCTTCGGATCGCCCGTCAGGGTCGGTCGCGTTTTCATGGAAGCTTTCTTACGCTGGCTCCTCGTTGTTTCGGCTGCCTCGAGAATCTAATGGCGAAAATGAACCGAAGCCGGAACTCGCCCGGCAGACCAAGCCGTTCACGAATGGCGGTGCGTTTTGCCGCGCTCAGCGGCACGTCGCGAAAGGCGTGGGTCATCTTCAAGGTATTGAAGCCGGCCGACGGGGGCGCACCGTATGCCCGCCGCGCAACCGTTCGCAAGTTAGAATCAAATTGAGATTCCCTCGAAGGCTGAAAAGATGAAAATTCTTGTCATCGGTTCCGGCGGTCGCGAGCATGCCCTGGCCTGGAAGCTGGCCCAGTCGGAGCAGGTCGACGAGGTGCTGGTCGCCCCGGGCAACGCGGGCACGGCGCTGGAATCGTCCATGGAGAACGTGGATGTTGCGGCCGACGATATCGACGGGCTGGTGGCGCTGGCGACCGACAAGGGTATCGACCTGACCGTGGTCGGGCCCGAGGCGCCGTTGGCGGCAGGTGTCGTCGACCGATTTACCGAGGCAGGGCTGAAGTGCTTCGGTCCGAATGCCGACGCGGCGCAGCTGGAGTCCTCCAAGGCGTTTGCCAAGGCGTTCCTGTCCCGCCACGAGATTCCCACGGCCGCGTGGACGGTAGTCGAAAACGTCGAAGAAGGCATGACGTTCGCCAACGGCCATCCGCTGCCGCTGGTGCTAAAGGCCGACGGGCTGGCCGCCGGCAAGGGCGTGGTGATCGCCGAAGACGAGCGAACGGTAAAAAAGACGCTGGAGGACATGCTTTCGGGCGACGCTTTCGGCTCGGCCGGTCATCGCGTGGTGATCGAAGAGTTTCTGGTCGGCGAGGAGGCCAGCTTCATCGCGCTGGTGGATGGTGACAAGGTGCTGCCGCTCGCGACCAGCCAGGATCACAAGCAGCGCGATGAAGGCGACAAGGGCCCGAATACCGGCGGCATGGGTGCGATTTCGCCGGCGCCGGTGATCAGCGACGAACTGCACGACAAGGTCATCGAGGAGATCATTCTGCCCACGGCCCGCGGCATGGTCGCCGACGGTCATCCGTTCACCGGGTTTCTGTATGCCGGGCTGATGGTGACCCAGACCGGCGCCAAGGTGCTGGAATTCAACGTTCGCCTCGGCGATCCCGAAACCCAGCCCATCCTGATGCGGCTGAACTCGGACCTGGCCGAAGCGTTGATGGATACGCTGGACGGCAGGCTCGATGAGCTGCAGCTCGACTGGAACCCGCTACCTTCGATCGGCGTGGTGATGGCGGCGGGGGGTTATCCGGATGAATACCGAAAGGGCGACCCGATCACGGGTCTGGACCTGGATCGGCCCGACGCGATCAAGGTGTTCCACGCCGGTACGCGGCTGGAAGAAGATGGCCGCGTAGTGACCAACGGCGGCCGGGTACTCTGCGTCACCTGCGTGGGCGAAAGCCTTGCCCATGCGCGCGGCGAGCTTTACCGCTGGATGCCCCAGATCGGCTTCAGGGATGTTTATTACCGTACCGACATCGGGCACCGCGCGCTGGCACGAGGCGCCAAATGAAGGGTTCCATTTCGAGTCTCGCAGGGTGCAAGCTGCCGTTTTCCCGGAAAGCCGAAACCGGAAACCGGACACCGGGTTCCGATTGACCGATGGACGTTTCACACCTCATCGACGATCTGAACGACGCCCAGCGCCAGGCGGTGACGCTGGAAGACGGGCATTGCCTGGTGCTGGCCGGCGCCGGCTCGGGCAAGACGCGCGTTCTCGTCCATCGAATCGCCTGGCTGATCCAGGTCGAACACGTCTCGCCGATGTCGGTGCTGGCGGTGACCTTTACCAACAAGGCGGCCAACGAGATGCGCGGCCGGGTCGAGGAACTGCTGCAGATTCCATCCTCGGGATTGTGGATCGGCACGTTTCACGGCATCTGCCACCGGATTCTCCGGCTGCATTCGGCCGAGGCCAACCTGAATCCCACGTTCCAGATCCTCGATTCCGACGACCAGTACCGGCTCGTCCGGCGGACCATTCGCGAGATGCAGCTCGACGAGGGCGAGTTTCCGCCGCGCGTGGTCCAGGGCTTCATCAACGCCCGCAAGGACGACGGCGTGCGGCCCGATCACATCGAGCACAACGG
>DATFJJ010000219.1:0-3572 GCA_035269245.1 Wenzhouxiangellaceae bacterium
TGACGAAACGGTTCGGATCGTACCCGGGTTTGCTGACCAGCGCCAGCACTCCGCCGGTCTCGATATCCAGCGCCACAACCGCGCCGGGGTGTTCGCCCAGGGCTTCGATGGCGGCCAGCTGCAGATCCAGGTCCAGAGTCAGTTGGAGGTCTCTGCCCGGCACCGGCGGCGTGCGCTCGAGGATTCGCACCATTCGGCCCTGGGCATTGGTTTCAACCCGCTCCACGCCGCTCGTGCCGTGCAGCTGTTCTTCATAATACCGCTCGATGCCGGTTTTTCCGGTATGCGTCGTGGCGCGGTAGTTGTCGGCGTCCAGACGATTGAGGTCCGACTCGTCGAGCCGAGCGACATAGCCCAGCACGTGGGCCATCGTTTCTCCGTAAGGGTAATGGCGGATCAGGTACGGCTCGATGTCCAGCCCCTCGAGACGATGACGATCCAGCGCCAGTATCGCCACCTGTTCTTCATCCAGGTTGCCCTTGATCGTGACCGGCTGGAACGGCCGATTGCGCAGGCGCACAAGCCGGAATTGCTCGCGCTCCGATTCGGTCAGCCCGACCAGACGATCGACCGTGTCCAGCGCCGCTTCGGCGTCGGCCACGCGCTCCGGCACCATGACCAGCCGGTAGGCGGGTCGATTCTCGGCCAGTACCCGGCCCGTGCGGTCCAGTATCAGGCCGCGATTCGGCGCGATCGCACGCAGCCGTACGCGGTTGTTCTCGGCCCTGGCCGCGTAAGTACCGTGTTCGAGAAGCTGCAGTTGCGCAAAGCGCGCCAGGACGACGAGCAGTGCGAGCACCATGAAACCGACGAGAAACCAGATGCGCCGATCGACCGTGCGCCGGTTATCGCTGTCGTGCATGGTCTCGGTGCTTTCGGCAAGAATCATCGTGCGAAGCGGCGATGCGAGCGCAGTGCGTCCAGCAACAGGAACAACCATGGCCACAGCAGCATGCCGGTCACGGGCGGCAGCCACCAGCTCCAATCCGGCCATCCGCGTTCGAGCAGGCCTATGATCCAGAGCTGAACCACACGCTCGTTGATCAGCAGGGCACCGACGGCAAGCGCCTGCTGCCAGGGTGGAAAGAATCTCAGGCGGTTGCGGAAACGACCGACCAGAAAGTTGATGATAACCAGTCCGAGTGCATGCTGACCCAGCAGGGTGCCGGTCGTCACATCGAGCGCGATGCCGATTGCGAAGGCTGCACCCAGCGAACGCAGGTTGTCGGTCTCCAGGTGCCAGTAGATCATGACCAGCGCCACCCAGTGGGGGCGCCACGCGGCCAGCGCGTCAGGCATGGGTATCACGGTCAGCAGGATGGCCGCCACGGTTGTCAGGACAGGGGTGAGCGTGCCGGTCCGTTTCATGGGCTTTCGTCCTCAGCAGGCTCCGCGCCATCGACGCTGTCGTCTTCCGGCTGCTCGGCGGCGACGCCGTCTTCGGCTGGCTGCCCGACCGCGGCGTCCGGTCCGGATGCTGACTGTTGCGACGTTTCTCCTGCCGAGGCGTCGTAGCCGGGCTGTGGCGCCGTCTTCAGGATGAGCACCAGGCGATTGCGATCCATGGCCGACAGCGGCGCGGCGAACGCGGTCGCGAATGCCTGGCCGGGCTGGCGTTGAACCAATCCGATCCGAGCCACCGGCAGGCCTGGCGGGAACCGTCCGCCGATCCCGGAAGTGACCACCATATCGCCAGGATTGACCTGCGCGTTCATCGGCAGATCGGTCAACCTGAGACGGTCCAGCGACCCGCTGCCGTAGGCGATGGTGCGTTCGCCACTCGGCAATACCTGAACCGGAAGCGCATGGTCGGGATCCGAGATCAGGATGACCTGGGACATGCCGACAAGCACCTGGTCGACCTGGCCGAGCACGCCGTGTGAGTCGATGACCGGCATTCCGGGCCGGATGTCGTCGGTGCGGCCGCGGCGCACCAGGATCCGGTGCGCGAATGGGTCGAGGTCGACGCTGGCCAGTTCGGCAGCGATGAATTCCTGTTCGGTCCTGCGAGCCGTCTCCAGCAGAATTCGCAGTTGTGCGTTTTCCAACTCTAGATCGGCCAGCCGACCGAGACGCGCCCGGGCTTTGGCGCTCTCCAGCTCAAGTTCGGCTATCCGGCGCCGGGTCTCGCCGCGGTCGCGCCATGACGAGGCTATTCGTTGCGCGCTGGAAAATGGCAATTCGATGGCCCAGAAAATCGGCTCGACCAGGTGGCTGGCAACGGTTCGAAAGCGCTCGACATACTGGCCTCGATAGTCCAGCGCCATCAGCGATATCGCGAGCAGCGAATAGAACATCAGGCGGGCGGTTCCGCCGACCGGATCAAATGCCGTCCCGCGGTCGCCGGCGCTCGAGCTGTTCACGACCCGGGGTGCGTGTCAGCGCTGACCAGGCCCGACTTGTTCACCACTCTTCCTGCCGCACGACCTGATGAAGCTCCCTCGTGACGGAAGGCTGATGAATGAGGCAGGTTGAGGAAAGAACGCTTTCGGTCACGATCAATTCGGGAAAAAGAAGTCGCCGCGATTCTCGTCCATCATTTCAAGGGCGCGGCCGCCGCCCCGGGCGACGCAGGTGAGGGGATCTTCAGCGATGATCACCGGCAGTCCGGTTTCCTCCATCAGCAGCTTGTCGAGTTGCTTGAGCAGGGCGCCGCCGCCGGTCAGCACGATGCCGGTTTCCGCAACGTCCGCGCATAGCTCCGGCGGGGTCTGCTCCAGCGCATTCTTGACTGCGCTGGTGATGCCCGAAAGCGGTTCTGAAAGCGCTTCGAGCACCTCGTTGGAGTTGAGCACGACCATCTTCGGCACACCCTCGGCCAGGTTGCGTCCCGAGACTTCCATTTCGCGGACTTCGTTGAGCGGGTAGGCACAACCGATCTCGAGCTTGATGCGCTCGGCCGTCGCTTCGCCGATGAGGGTCCCGTAAGACCGCCGGACGTAGTTGATGATGGCGTCGTCGAAGTGGTCTCCGCCGACGCGCACCGAGGCAGAGTAGACGATGCCGTTGAGGGAAAGTACCGCGACTTCGGACGTGCCGCCGCCGATGTCCAGGACCATGGAGCCGCGGGCTTCGTGGATAGGTATGCCGGCGCCGATCGCCGCGGCCATGGGTTCCTCGATCAGGAACACCTCGCGCGCGCCGGCGCCCTCGGCCGACTCCTTTATGGCGCGCCGCTCGACCTGGGTGGACGAGCATGGAACGCAGACAAGCACGCGTGGACTCGGCCGAAGGAATCGCGACGAGTGCACTTTCTTGATGAAATGCTGGAGCATCTGCTCGGTCATGTCGAAGTCGGCGATGACGCCGTCCTTCATCGGACGCACGGTGCGGATGTTGCCCGGCGTGCGCCCCAGCATCTGCTTGGCCTCGATACCCACCGATGCGACACTCTGAGGGCCGCCGGGGCCGCGGTCCATGCGAATGGCGACAACCGAGGGTTCGTTGAGCACGATGCCTTGACCGCGCACGAAGATAAGCGTATTGGCCGTGCCCAGGTCGATGGACAGGTCGTTGGAAAAGATACCGCGCAGTCTTTTGAACATTTAAGGGTGATGCCAGGCTGATATTGG
>DATFJJ010000220.1:0-2866 GCA_035269245.1 Wenzhouxiangellaceae bacterium
TAAGGGTTAAGGGTTAAGGGTTAAGGGTTAAGGGTTTAGGGTTCAGGGTTTAGGGGACCCACATAGTCGTCTGCATAACAACGGACGTTCCGCCTAACCCTTGACCTTTGACCCTTGACCTTTGACCTTTGACCCTTGACCTTTGACCCTTGACCCTTGACCCTTGCCCTTTGACCCTTGAATCTTGAACCCCTGAATCCGGCGTAGCCGAATTCAGAGATTCCCTTCCAGCCTCATCGTTCGCAGTCGATTCTCGGCCAGGCGCGAATAGTTCGTGCCCGGGTAGTCGGCGATAACCTGTTCCAGCGCTGCCCGCGCGCGATCCCAGTTGCCCAGTTCGTAGTGGCTGAAACCGATCTTGAGCAGCGCGTCCGGCTTCTTGCTGCTGTCCGGATACGTTTCCTGCAATCGCTCGAACTGCGCCAGGGCGGTTTCGAAATCGCGCGTAACGTAATAGACCTCGCCCAGCCAGTAAAGCGCGTTGGGAGAATAGGTGGATTGCGGATGATCGCGCAGGAAAGCATCGAAGCCCTCGGCGGCGTCGGCGTAACGGGTTTCGCGCAGCGCACGAAAAGCCTGATCATAGGCCTGCTGTTCGGCCGGGGTTGGCTCGCTCAACTGACGCCCTTGTCCGGCACCCTGGTCAGGCAGCGTCACGACTTCGGGCTGTTCGGTCAAGGGGGCGCGTACTTCCGGCGGCGCCACGCGACCGGTCTGCTCGGCTGCCTGCCGCCCGGTCTGCCGGGCAGCGCCTTGCCCGACGTCCGGGCGTACGGAATCCTGATTCGAACTGTCTTGCGCAACCTCGGCGGGCTCCGAATTACCGGACTGCTGAAGTGACGGCCCGCCTGAACCGGGCCGAATCTGGCCCAACCGGCGGTCGAGGTCCAGGTACTGGTCGCGCTGCCGCCGCTTGAGATTCTCGATCTCCTGGGCCTGTGCTTCGACCATGCCACGCAGTTCGCGCACTTCCTCGCGCATCTGCTGGAGTTCCAGAATCATCCTGGAGGCCATGTTGTCTTCCTGTGCCCCGGCCGGCGAAACAATCGAGACCGACAAGGCACAAATGGCAAGCGCGCCGCCGAGGACGCGCCTGCAGTTCGATTTCAGTGCTTGAAACATCAATATCACCGTGCGGTGTAGACAATCTCCACGCGCCGGTTGCGCTCCCAGCACGATTCGCTGGACTGGCGGCACACCGGGCGTTCCTCTCCGTAGCTGACGACTTCTATCTGGCTGGAACTCGCGCCTTCGGCCAGCATCAGGTCGAGCACCGAGTTGCCGCGGCGTTCGCCCAGGCCGAGGTTGTACTCGCGCGAACCGCGCTCGTCGGCATGACCTTCCAGCAGCATCCGGGCGCTCGGGTTCGCACGCAGGTAAGCGGCATGGGCGCGAATGATGGGCAGGTATTCGGGACGCACGTCAGCGCGATCGAATTCGAAGTAGATCTCGCGCTGGCTCAGCGTGCTGTCCGGGTTGTCCAGGTTCCGCGAATCGGCATAGTTGGCCGGGTTCACGCGATCGACCTCGATCGGATCGGAGGGCTCGACGGGCTGCGGCTCGGGCTCGGGTGCCGGCGGTACGTCTCGGGTATCGGTCGCGCACGCGCCGAGCAAGAGCGCCAGGGCCGAGACCAGGAAAATTTTCGATGCGAAGTTCATGCTGCCTCCAGAATTCCGTATTGGGGTTATTGTTGGGTTCTTGTCGGATTGATCGGCGAGCTTTCCTACTGAATCAGTGGCGACCAGGCCGGTTCGCGCACGTCACCCTCGGTCAGCACCAGCCGCTGCCTGAAGCTGCCGTCGACCGAAACTGCGGCCAGGACACCCCGTTCGCCTTCCCGCGCGGCGTACAGCACCATGCGGCCATTCGGCGCGAAGCTCGGAGACTCGTCCATCCGTCCCGGGGATAATACACGCAAACGTTCCGATTCGCGATCTAAAACCGCGATCCGGAAGTTGGCCTGTCCGCCGTGAACCATGGCCAGCAACCCCGAGTAAGGATCCACCGACACCCGGGAATTGTAGTCACCCTCGAAGGTCACGCGCTCGATATTCGTGCCGTTGCGACGCACGCGGTAGATCTGCGGCCGGCCGGCCCGGTCGGAGGTAAAGAAGATATGCCGGCCGTCGCGCGACCATGCCGGCTCGGTGTCGATCGCCCAGTGTTCGGTCAGTTGCTCCATGCGTCCGGTGGCCAGGGTGCGCACCCAGATTTCCGAGTTGCCGCTTCGCGACAGGCTCATCGCAAGCAATTCGCCGTCGGGCGAGAACGCCGGCGCACCGTTGATGCCTTTACCGTCGGCGATGATGTCGCGCTGGCCCGTGTAGATGTCCTGGATGACGACGTTGGAACGCCCGGTGGCAAACGACACGTAAGCCAGCCTGCGACCTTCCGGGCCCCAGGTCGGCGACATGATCGGCTCGCCGTGGCGCACGATGGTCTGCGGGTTGTGGCCGTCGGAATCGGCCACGATCAGCTCGAACTGTTCGGTATCGGTGCCCGCGTCGGTCACCTTGACGTAGGCGATGCGGCTGGCGAACGCGCCGGGCGCGCCCGTGAGCTCCTCGTAGATGGCATCGGCGATCTGGTGCGCGCGCAGGCGAAACGCACCCGGGCCCGCGGCGATCGCGCGCGAAAACAGCGTGCGGCCCGAGTGCACGGCCACCAGGTGGTATTCGATTTCGCCCGACAGGCCGTCGCTGCCGGGAATCCATCGGCCCATGGCGACGTAATCGACCTTCAGCAGCCGCCAGGTGCCCAGTTTGACCTCGGGCGGTCGGCTCGGCTGATCGATCATGTCGGTCACCGGCAGCGGATCGAACAGGCCGCTGCGCTGCAGGTCGGCCGCGATCACTTCGTGGAT
>DATFJJ010000221.1:0-4560 GCA_035269245.1 Wenzhouxiangellaceae bacterium
GAATCGCTGGTGGTTGCCGCGCTGTGTTCCAGCGGCGTCAAATTCGAAGGCCGGGTAAGTCTTCAACTGCGAGCCAGTGGTGCGGTCAAGCTTCTGATGGCCGACTGCACCGACGATGGCGGCCTGCGCGGCCTGGCGCGCTTCGATCCGGATGCGATGCTGGCGGTGCGCGAGTTTTCCGAAATCGCCCAGGGCGGGGTGCTGACCATGACCGTCGAGCCTTCGGGCAATGGACAAATGTGGCAGGGTATCGTGCCGCTGGAGGGCGACTCCATGGCCGAAGCGATCGCGGGCTACTTCGACCAGTCCGAACAGCTTCCGACCCGTGTTTTGCTGGCCGTCGACGAGACCCGCGCGGCCGGCCTGCTGGTGCAGCGCCTGCCGGGTACGCCGGAGGACGAGGACGGCTGGAATCGGGTGTGCCGGCTGCTGGACACGGTCAAAGAGCACGAACTGCTGGCGACCGATTCCGAAACGTTGCTGCACCGCCTGTTCCACGAAGAAACCCGGCGACTGTTTCCGGCTCGCCCACTGAGATTTCACTGCCCCTGCAGTCGCGAGCGCGTGGCTCGGGTGCTGCGCGGCCTGGGCTCGGAAGAGCTCGATGCGATCGTTGAATCGCAGGGCGAAGTCGAGGTGAGCTGCGAATTCTGCAACGAGCAGTACCGATTCGATCCGCTGGACGTCAGCCGGATCCTCTACAGCAATCTGCCGGAAGACGGGGATGACGACGCCACCGTCCACTGATGATCCCGTCGCGTGGTGCCGGAGCAGGCTGCTCGTACCCGGTCACCCCCTGGCCCTTACCCTGCCATATGCGGCTGCCGACAAGCGTGACGCCTTGGTGGCTTTATTGACCGTCATCGGTGAAATCGCATCGGTGCCCGGAGACGTCAGTGACGAACAGGTAGCGCAGCGCAAGCTGGGCTGGTGGCGCGAAGCGCTGGCAGAAGGCCTGCCCCACCCGGCGGTGCAGGCCTGGTTGAGGAGCGGCGCGGCGCAACATGTTCCGCCGGCCGGGTTCGACCAGCTGATCGACGCGGTCGCAGCAGAGATCGTGCCGCCGCGTTTCGAGCAGGTAGAGGCAATGGAACGGCACTGCCGGCTTATTGCCGGTCCGGGCGCGCTGCTGGAAGCCATGCTGGTGCACGACGGCACCGAACCGGATGAGGACGAGGCCCGGCGGCTCGTTCGCCTCGCGGCCGCCGGTTACCGTATCAGGATCACGCGTGATCTCGCGCTGGATGCGCGCCAGGAACGCTGGCTCGTGCCACTGGAACTGCAGGCCGAGTACCAACTCACCCGGCAGCACGTGGCTGCAGGGGAGGGCGGTCGGCGGCTGGACGCGCTGGTGCGTCACATGGCGGGCGATGCAATACTTGCGATCGACAAGCAGATCAGCGAATTTTCCGCACCCGCAGCCTGGCGAAACAGGCACTTTTTGCTGCGCGTGCAGCTGGACCGCAATATCGGCGGGAAGCTGTTGCGCAAGCCATCAAGGGTTGTCGAAGAGCGGGTGACGCCCGGCCGGATGAGTGATGCCTTTTCGGTCTGGCGCCGCGCCCGCGAACTGCGAAAGGCTGCGTCCGCGCAGAGTCGGTCCGGTTCTGCGTAGGTCGGCGCGGCGTCGTCGCAGGATTTCCCGGCCGATGATCGGCCCTCAAATCTCCTCGAGCGCACGGTCGAGCCGGTCGAGACTGCGCGCCAGGTTGTTGCCCAGCGGCGCAAGGTAGGCCGGTTCCTTTCGGAGGCTTGCAAACAGCGAGCGCTCGTTGGAAAGCGCTTCGAGATTGGGACGCATGTCGTAGGGCGCGAGGAACTTTTCAAGGTCTTCGGCGCGCGCCAGCAATTCGGCGCGGGTGGTGCGGTAGGCATGCTCGGCCAGCTCGCTGCGGCTGGAATAGCTGAACATGTTGGTGAAGAACATGCGCTCGTCGCTTCGGTTGGGCTCGACCAGCAGAATGGACGATTTCGGATATTCGGTTGCGTATTTCTGGATTCCGATCTGCATGCGCGACTGGATCAGGGCGCGGAAGGTCTGCGACAGGACCAGCGGCAGCCCGCCCTGGACCATCCGGCTTTCGGTCATCGGGTGCGCCGCGGCAGGTGCCAGCGCCGAATCGTAGGGGACCAGCGGATTGATGCCAATGAGCAGGTCGACGCCTTCCTTGAGTGCGACCGAGGCGTGCAGGGTTCGACGCAACGCGCCGTCGACGTAGTAGCGATCCTTGATCCGCACCGGCGGATACAGGCCGGGCAGCGCTGCCGACGCCTGAACTGCGCGTGAAATCGGTACGTCTTCGGTACCCGGTTCTCCGAACCGTACTGCGCCGCCGGTGTCCAGGTCCATCGCGACGATGCGCAGATTGGTCTCGAGCTTGCGGAAATCGTTGGTGCGGCCCGGCCTGTCCAGCACGCGGCTTATGAATTCATCGATGGTGTCGTTGTCGAAGATGCCGGTAGGCAGCACCCGGCTCAGGCCGCCTACCGATTCGAGGCGCCCCAGGCGCGAAGGATGCTTGACGGCTTCCGAAATCAGTGCGGACAGGGCGCCGGGAAGATTGCGGGCGCGCTGCATGAACTCGCGCAGCGCAGGGCGCAGGAACGACTCGGGTTCGAACGTGAATTCCGCGCCGGGCGCGCCCATGAAGATGCGGCACATCTGGCTGGTGGTCACCTGGTTGGCGAGGCTGGTAGCCAGGAAGGCTCCGGCGCTGACGCCTACGTAATTGTCCAGCTGGTGAAGACGCAGTCCGTCTATGCCTTCGTTGAGCGCCTGCAGCGCGCCCAACTCGTAAATCGCGCCCAGCGGGCCGCCACCGGCGATGGCCAGGCCGATTTTCGGCACAGGCCGGTCATCACGGTAGCGTGAGGCTGGATTCAACGTCAGCATCGGCAAACTCCTGCAAAAGCGATTTATCATTTCATTGTAACGCCGGATCAACAGCCCCGGATTCCGAACGTCCGTGACGCGAATCACCCCTGCGAAGGGAGCGACGCAGTTAACATCAGGGTCTGTTCCGCCACGACACGCAGGCCGACCATGCTGAAAGCCGGACAAAAAGCCCCAGAATTCGAACTGGTCGATGATCAGGGTTCGACCTTCCGTCTACGCGATCATGCGGGTAAGTGGCTGCTGCTGGTTTTCTATCCGGGGGACGACACGCCGGTGTGTACACGGCAACTTTGCGAATACCGGGACGGGATCGAGGAATTCGAGGGGCTGGGCGTCGAGGTCGTCGGTATCAGCGGCGACGACGCCGAGTCGCATCGCAGGTTCAAGCAAAAGCGATCGCTTCCATTCCGGCTGCTGTCCGACCAGGACCTGTCGGTGGCCGGTAAATACGGCTGCCGCGGCCTGATGGGAATGAAGCGTGGAGTTTTCTTACTGGATGCCGAGCAGATCTGTCGCTACGCGCACGTGGAATCGGTCGCCCTGTTTCGCAGAAGCCGCGAAGAACTGATCGAAGCGATTCGGGCGGCGCAGTAACTTGTTAACCCACCTTACACACACGCTTTACTGCGACGCCGCCAGGTCCCGCATCTGTGGCGTTTCGCTCGGTCGCCCATTCTCAGCCTACAGGGGGGTACGCCTGCGGTGCGCCCGAAACGTCCCGCCCGAGCAGCCTGAAAACGTCTCGCGACGAACGGGTGGTGAATAACGTGAGTTCGAAAGAAAAACCGGGCGCCGAGCACCTGGCCTTGCACACGCGGGAAAGCCAGGCGTTGCTCGATCGGCTGGAAAAGCATGCGGACGAATACCCGAGGTTGGACGAGCTCCAGCACTGGCAGCGCGCCCGATTACAGGAAACCTACGCCGATCTCAAGCGGCAGTCTCGCTTCGAGTTGGCGTGCGTGTTCTTTCTCGAGGAGTTGTACGGTGGACGCGACATGCGGGCGCGCGATGCCCAGCTGGATCGCGCCCGCCCGGTCATGTCGCGCATGCTCCCGGACCATTTGCTGCACGCAGTCGGCGAGGCGATGCGCCTGCAGTGGATGAGCATGGAACTGGACGCTCGCCTGTCGCAGGAAATCGAAGGCGAGCTCGATCAGGCCGAGTACGCCCGCGCCTATCGCAGACTGGAGCTCTGGGACGCTCGCAAAGAGCAGATCCGGCTGATCGGCGACCTGGGCCATCTGCTCCAGCGAACCGTGGCGAGGCCGCTCATTCGCAGACTGGTTCGATGGATGCACGCGCCGGCGGTGGCGGCCGGGTTCGGCAAACTCCAGGAATTTCTCGACGAGGGCCTGGAAGCATTCGGCGTGATGGGCGCCGACGCCGAGCATTTCGTCGGCACTATTGTCGATAGGGAAACCCGTGCGCTGGAGCAGATCCGGGAAGGCAGCGACCGGCCGTTTGAAGAATGGATAGGGGATGGGCCGGAGGGCTGAAATCGGAAGTCGGAAGTCGGAAGACCCAACCGGTTTTTTTTTGACGACTGACTTCCGACCACCGATTACCGTTTTTCCGGAAACCGGAAACCGGAAACCGGAAACCGGAAACCGGAAACCGGAAACCGGAAACCGGAAACCGGAAACCGGAAACCGGAAACCCTTAAT
>DATFJJ010000222.1:0-2176 GCA_035269245.1 Wenzhouxiangellaceae bacterium
CCTCGGCATCCGAATGACGCGCGATCACGGCACCCAGGACGCGCCCTCCGGGCTCGACATTCAGCAGTGGGAGTGACCGCCGATCGTTCTCGGCGGCGGGCCGAAAGAGAGGTTCGCCGATAGCGAATCATCTCGCTGGCCGGTAGCCCCCGACCAATCGGCGGCCAATGCGCGATAATCGCGGCCCATGACCTCTTCAAGGCACCACTCGGGCTCCATTGCGCTGGTCACCGCCGGCGCGGTGATGATCAGTTTCGCCGCCGTCTTCGTGCGCTTGGCCGACGTGGCCCCGACCACCTCGGGGTTTTACCGGATGCTGTTCGGCTCCATCGGCCTGCTGGTGCTGATCGGCATTCAGCCGCGCCTGCACCGGGGCTTTGCCGACGGCTGGCTGGGTTCGGCGCTGATCGCGGCATTCTTCACCGCCGACATGTGGTTCTGGCATCGCTCCATCCTGTTCATCGGACCGGGGCTTTCGACGCTGCTGGCCAATTTCCAGGTGTTCGTGCTCGCCGCCATCGGCGTGTTCTGGTTTCGCGAGCGGGTCGGTTTTCGCTTCGCCGCCGCCATAGCATTGGCCGCCGGCGGGCTGTGGCTGCTGTTCGGCCAGGAGTGGAGCGACCTGCCGCCCGAATACCGCGCCGGCGTGATCCTCGGCCTGCTCACCGCACTGGCCTATTCCGGCTACATTCTCAGCCTCCGGGGCCTGCAGATCCGCCAGCCGCACACCCGCGTCGAGGCAAGACTGGCCCAGGTCACCATCCTGACCGGGCTGATGCTGGGCGCAATCAATATTGCCGAGGGCCACGGCTTCGCCATTCCCGATACCCAATCGCTGCTGGCGCTGATCGCGCTGGGCGTGGTCTGCCAGGTGCTGGGCTGGCTGGCGATCACCCGCGGGATGCCCGGCCTGCCGGCCTCGCTGGTCGGCCTGCTGCTGTTGCTTCAGCCCACGCTTTCGATGATCTGGGACGCCGCATTCTTCGGTCTGCGTCTTGAAGTACTGCAGCTTGTAGGCGCCTTCCTCGCGCTGGCCGGCATCTACCTCGGCATGCGCGCGTCTTCGCGACAGCGGGCTTAGCGCAGACAAAAGGCGCCGCGAGAGGCTCGCGGCGCCTGGTCTTGTTCAGGGCTTCAGCGCCCGACGCGGCGCGCCGGGTTGAAGCATCTGTCTATTCGTCGGAAGCCGCGTCCTCGCCTTCCGCGTCGGTAGTGAAGTCGCCGGCGATGGAGATTGTCATGGCCTCGGGGTCGAGCCACTTGGCCACGGCCTCGTTGATCTCCCCCAATGAGACTTCGGCCAGGCGCATCTCGCGCGCGGCGTTGAAGAACAGGTCGCGGTCCAGATACAGGCCGGTGGCCAGCAGGCTGGCCAGGCGACCGTCATCGGAGCGCACGAGGCGCTGCTGCTGCAGGAAGCCGGTGCGGCCGGATTCGAGCTCTTCGGCGTTGAAGCCCTCCTCGACCACCTTGACCAGTTCCTCGTTCAGCACTTCCTCGAGCCGAGCACGATTTTCCGGCGCGTACATGGCAAACGCGAAGAAGCCGCCGTTCTCGTCCTGGGCGCTGGCGTTGAAGTTGCCGCCCACCGCGTAGCTCAGGCCTTCCTCGTTGCGGATCCGGTTGCCCAGGCGCGAACTCAGGAAGCCGCCCCCCATCATGTAGCCGGCCAGCTGCAGCGCGGGGTAGTCCGGATCGGTGTCGGACAGCGGCATCGACTGGGCGGCGATCAGCACCGCGTTGGCCTTGTCGTCGAGCTGTTCGACCATGCGCTGGGGCGCGACCTTCTCGAACGGATCGGGCACGTGCGCGTATTCCACGCCCGCGGTCCAGTCGCCGAAATGTTCTTCGAGCCGTTCGCGCAGCGCGACGGCATCGAAATCACCGACGAAGGCGATGGTGGTGCCGGGACCGAAGCCGTAGAAACGCTGGTGGAAATCTTTCAGTTGGTCGACCGACAGCGATTCCACGCGCGCCTTGGACTCGTCGAACGTAGGCGTGTAATCCGGGTGGTCCGCCGGCAGCGGGTTCATGTGCCGATTGAGCTTGCGCGAGGCCACCCCGGCCGGATCGTCGCTTTGCTGCGCGATCCGGGTCAGGCTCTGGTTCTTGTACTCGTCCAGCTCCTTTTCCGGGAACACCGGGCGCTTGGCGATCTCGGCAATCAGGTCGACCA
>DATFJJ010000223.1:0-3459 GCA_035269245.1 Wenzhouxiangellaceae bacterium
GGTCCGGGCATCGATGACGTTCGTGTCCTCGAGCAGCCACCGGCCGGCTTCGTGGCGCGCGGCCGAGGCATGAACGATCCGGTCGATGCTGTTGACGTCGTCCAGCACGTAGATTCTGAGGTTGCCGAACCGGACCTCGTCGTCCTCGTTCCACAGCAAAATGCCGGCTTGAATCATCGACCGGTCGTCGCGAAACCAGAGCGCCTGGCCGGCCGCCCCGCCGACCTGGCCGTCGCGCGCGCGCTCCCGGTCTATACGCGCATCCAGTTCCAGCCGGGGCACCAGCGACTCCCCCGCCAGCATCACGGCCAATCCCAAAAAAAGCGCCGGAACCAATGCATGAGCCAGAATGCGCAGCTGGTGAAACCCGCCGGCACGCATGGCCACCAGTTCGCTGTTAGCCGAAAAGCGACCCAATGCGATCATTCCTCCGATCAGAACGGCGAACGGAAAAAGGTCGTACAGACGGGCCGGCATTATCCGCACGAGGAACAGGAGTATTTCCACGGCACCGTATCCTGCAGTCATATCGCCGGCCTCACGCACCAGGTCGACGCTCAGATACAGCCCCGAAAGCACCAACGAGACGAGCACGACCGAACGCGCCACCGAGCGCGCCAGGTATCGTCCGAGAATGCCGATCACCATCGGCGCCACCAGGACGCGACCGGAACGATTGCAAGAAGCAGGACCACTGCATGAACAGGCCATATCCCCGGCCAGACACCCGACCCGGGTGCCGCACGCGCAAGCATCAGGTTGGCGGTGTTGCTGTAGATGAGGTATACGGCAACAGCGACCAGTACTGTTCCGAGCCGCGTGCCGCGAGCACCGGACAGCGTGATCGGCAGTACGAACAGCGCCAGCACGATGCAGATGATGGGCGGCATCAGCCGACGCTGCAGTTCCATTCCAGCGGCCGACGACGAATCGGCAAGCAACCCCGGCAGAAATCGGCGGCGAGACGGATTCTCGGCCGACGCCTCGCCGGCCAGCGGCAACTGTATGTCGTTGCGCTGAAAGGCGATTCGCCGCATGGGCAGACCCCCTGAATCCACCGCGTGACCCAAGTGCACACCGTCGCGCAGCGACAGCACCCGCTCACCCGATTCGGGGCGCTGGAAAAGCCGCCCGCTCTCGGCCGCAATGACCTCGACCTGATCACCGTTGGCGAAATGAACGAACAACCCCTCCAGGCGTCCCGTTTCCAGGTCGGCGGCACGAACGTACACGGTCAGCTTTCCGCCGCCCAGTGTCTGGAACTGGCCCGGCCGAATGCTGGCAAGAAGCAGGTCGTCGGCCATTCGTTCGGCAATGCGGGTGGATCGCTGCTCGGCCCACGGCGCCACCCACCCGCTGACCAGCACCAGGCCGGCAGCCCACATCAAGGCCAGCGCCAGCACGGCACGGAACAACTTCGCCGGTGCCAGGCCGGCTGAACGCATCACGCTGAACTCCTCGCCCTGCGCGAGTTCGCCAAGACTCATCAGCAAGCCGACAACCAGCGCCAGCGGCGCCGTCAGCAGCAATGCCTCCGGGAGCCGCAATAGCAGCAGTTCGGCAAGGGTGGAGAGCAGCAATTTACCCTCGGCCAGGTCGCCCAGCATTTCGGCCAGGAACAGCACCAGTGAAATCGCCATCAGCACCGACAGTGTCATGAGGCACACGCCAAGAGCCTCCCGGCGAATATAGCCGGAAAGTTTGTCGCGGCGCTGCATGACCTCGGCCAATCCATTCATGGGTGGCAAGGTTACAATGATGCGGGTACCAGAAAGCATCTCTGGACAGAAGTTCTTCCAGGAGTCTTCAAGGCGTTGCCGTTGCATTGCGCTTGTGAGCCTGATGCGCAGGCTCAATCTGCCGCACCTTTTTGCTGCGCCCGGCACGCAACACACGACGACAGCTCATGAATACAGACAAGGATTTATCCATGGACATCCAGACAATCAAGTTCCAGGCAATCGATCAAGCCGCGACCGAAATAGAGACTGGCTGCCTGGTCATAGGCGTTTTTTCCGACCGGCCGGCACGCGAGCAGCTACCGGAAATCGACAAGGCCACCGATGGCCTGCTGACCGAGATGGCCGAGGAAGGCGAGCTTTCGCTTGGCGCCGGCAAGACACTGATGATCCACCATCCCCGCGGCATCAAAGCCAGGCGACTGCTGGTCACCGGCCTGGGCAAGGCGGCCAGGTTCGAGGATGCGACCTTCGTGCGTTCGGTAAAAGGCGCTGGCGCCGCGCTGCGCCGTTCGCGCGCCATCGACGCGGTCTGCCTGCTGGCCGAGACCGAGCTGAAGGGACGCGATCTGGCCTGGAAGACAACGCAGGCCGCGCTCGCTCTGGACCACGCCGACTACATCTATTCAGCCACCAAGAAGGTCGATCCGGACGCCGCACCCGCTACCGATCGGGTTGCGTTCCCGGCCGCCAATGGCGTCGACACGGCCCTGGAAACCGCGACCGCTATCGCCTCCGGCATCCGCCGATGCCGCCTGCTTGGCGATCTGCCGCCCAACATATGCACGCCCGCATACATGGCTCGGGCCGCCGAAGAGCTGGCGGGCGAGGTCGAAGGCCTGGAGGTCGAAGTACTGGAAGACAGCCAGATGGAAAAGCTCGGCATGCGCTCGCTGCTGGCAGTCGCCCAGGGCAGCGCCAACCGGCCGCGCCTGATTCGCCTGCGCTGGCGCGGCGGCAACGCCGATCAGGCGCCGGCCGCGCTGGTCGGCAAGGGCGTGACTTTCGATACCGGCGGCATCTCGATCAAGCCGCGCGAACTGATGGAGCAGATGAAGTTCGATATGTGCGGAGCCGCGACCGCGATCGGCGTCATCGAGTCCGTCGCCCGGCTGAAACTGCCAATCAACGTCGACGCCGTCATCGCCGCGGTCGAGAACATGCCCGACGGCAACGCCTATCGCCCCGGCGACGTCATCGAGACAATGTCGGGCAAGACTGTGGAAGTGCACAACACCGACGCCGAAGGCCGCATGATCCTGGCCGACGCATTGACCTGGACGGCGCGCGAATCCAAGCCCGAAGTCATGGTCGACATGGCGACGCTGACCGGCGCATGCGTCGTCGCGCTGGGTCACCACGCCAGCGCGGTCATGACCAACGACGACGATCTGGCCGGTGAATTGCTCGGCGCCGGCACCGAGTCGGCCGACCGCGCCTGGCGACTGCCGCTGTGGAGCGACTATCAGCAGCAAATCGAGACACCTTTCGCCGACATGAAGAACGTCGGCGGCATGCCGGCCGGGTCGATTACCGCCGGCTGCTTCCTGTCGCGCTTCACCGAGGGGCAGCGCTGGGCACACGTCGACATCGCCGGCTCGGCGTGGCAATGGGGCAAGGCCGAAAGCGCCTCCGGCCGCCCGGTCGGGATGTTGACGCAGTGGCTGATGACGCGGGCGGGGAAATGATGGAAACCAGGTGTTAGGTGTTAAGGATTAGG
>DATFJJ010000224.1:0-6367 GCA_035269245.1 Wenzhouxiangellaceae bacterium
AATGCAATTCCCCAACCAACTCAATCCAGGCTCTCAAGAATTCCTGGAGCTTCGCGAGCAACTGGCAGCGCAGATTCCAATAGAAGCAATGCTTTCTCTCGCCGAACAAACACATCAAACAGCGCAAGAGCTGCTCGCGCACTCATTGTTCACGGAACAATGGCGATGGCATAAGGACTGGATACGAGAAAGGATTGATTGGAAATCAAATTCAATTCCCGCAAAGGAAATAATTATTCAAGCACAAAACGAGGTCGCACTTTCAGATGCGGGCGCACTTTGCAGTCACGTAATCAGGACAACCCTTCGGCCGCTCTTTACGAATCACGGGTCTAGAAATCCGATGGCGCTTATACCCAGGAGCGAAGGAATCGCGCTCACTACGCCCTTCTCAAAGAGCGCGCATTTAACGCCAGCCTCGGCAGGAACTCACTGGTTAAAGCGAGCGAGAACTTCAACCTATCCAGAAGAAAAGCGAGAGAAATTCTTTCACCATTTTCTATTGTCGTTAGGTTTGTTGATTTCTCATCCATTCTGCGATGGCAATGGAAGGCTCTCTCGAGTCATGTTGAATACAGCAGCTTACACCCCGTCCAAAAAAGCTTTTCCTTGGTCAGTTTTCTTCCTGCTTCGGAACGGAAAGTATCTATACAACGTACTTCCTAATTTTCGGGGACCACAACTAAACCTATGCATCTTCTCTGCAGCCGGTGAAGCCGTAAAAGACGCAGAAAGCAAACTGAATCAATTGTCAGATATCCAAGCGAAAGCAGCAATTTTGCCAAATCACCCCACAAGACCCGGGCAGCAAGCGCGGTGGAAAAAACCATTCCTGTTTTCTTGAATTAGGAGAATTGCGATGAAAAAGAAAAATCTATTCCTATCGGCCTGTGTAAGCTTGGCAATCTACTCTGATTTATCTGCGCAAGAAGAGCTCCCTGATCCTGACTTGGAAACAGTGGTTATCGTTGGCGAACCCTTAGACCCAATCCCGATTCCCGTAAGCGCGTTTCCTGGCATTCCCGAAAACTTCTGGTGGTCTGAAAGCCCGCAAAGCGGGTCTGGGGGCGGCGATGGAACAGTGACCCCTGGAGACTGGAGCGACACTCCAAACTCGCCCTACTGTGCACTGATGGCGCAACAGGGTTTTCCGGAAGGTTGTACACGACAGTTCATTCAAAGCGGACCACCGGTTGTAGATGAAATTCAAAACCCTTGGGGAATGGATCAACTCGTTTCGTCCGCCTACAATGGCGGGGTCTTGAACATATACTTTGGCTACAGCTTACTTGCTCTTCGAACGTGCTACAGCGACATAGGAAACGATCCAGGATTTTGCGAAGACTCCTACAGACAGAGCATCAGGAGCACTTGCAATATGTTTTCTTACACTTTTCCAACAGCCCGGAACGATATGAGCGACCGACAGCTTTGCAATCAAGCGGCAGATGAAATCGACGCACGTATGGGAATCGCCGCTTCTAACAGAATCGGCGCACCTTGGTTTGATTGGTTTAGGGATCTTGATCTCGGCATCGTACGTTCATTCTACGTTGCGTGGGACAGGATCGCTCCATCTTTGCTCGATCAGTACAACGGCCTTCTCGTTCAAGCTAGAGAATATAGAGGGTGTGAAATTCTGATAAGAACCTGGGATGAACAAGGCTGCGGAATAAATCTTCCATCTTAATCTCCATCCCTAGCTCATGACAGCTAGGGAACTAAATAAGGACAATCAAATGAAGAAAGCCTCAGTATTCTTCCTGACTGCCTTAGCAGCAATTTTGATTCTGTATTACGCAAGGCAAACCCCAGATTTGGGTTCCGTTGGTTCAATAAATCCGACAGACCAAAACGATCTGAGAAGCCTGGCAAGCACCCCAATTCCTGAACCGCACCGCTCTACCTCCGAAACGGGCAGCACTCAACCAGAACGTATAACGCCAGTTGCGCTTGTCGTTGCAGGTTTCCCTGATCTCGGGCCAGATCCTTTAGATTCGTTTCTGCGTGAAGAAGGTCAAGCAACTCACAACAAAGATTCGGCACTTACAGCATTCCGAATGCTCAATTCCTGCGACTCGCTTCCTTCTCTGGAGTCAGTTCCTTCGGAAATGGCTACCGAGATAGATTTGGACTCGGCAATAAATTTGTGCCGTGAAATCCAAAGAGCAAGCTCATTCCGAACAGATGAACTGGTTGGCTTAGCCTCCGAACTCGGCAGTGTACAAGCGACAATACTTCTTCCATCATTCCCGCCAGCATTCAATGAGTCAGATTCCAGCAACGTCAAGGGTGATTTTCTTAATTGGCAGGAGCAAACGATCCGCAAGTTACAAGATGTCGCAGAATCTGGCAATGCCGATGCACAGCTCAGGCTTGCAAGGCTTTTATCGGGTGAGTTCCCGGCTTTTCAGAACAAAAACCTAGCCAGAGAGTACGTGCAACTCGCCCTTGATACTGGCGGCTTATCTCCGTATCAGATTTCGTTGGGCCACAGCCTTCTTCGAAAGATACCCGACTAGTCATTTGATGTTGATTCGCCCGCCGAAAGCGAATTCCAGTGTGCACATTGCTACCCGCCCGTATTCCACTCAAAAACACGGAATCGCGAAGTGCCTCGCGCCCGGGCTGGAGCGCAGGATGAAGCGCCACGGCGAGCGTTCGCCGGGGTCGATGCGGTAATCCAGCCAGAACTGGGGCGTGTCCTCCCTCCGCACGGCGAGCTGGGCATCGAAGCCCATCGAGCGAATGCGAGCCCGGCGTTCGCGGGCGTTTTCGTGGCGTTCGAACAGGCCCAGTGACACGGCGTCGGGCAGGTCCTCGTCGGCAACGACGAAATAGTCTTCGACACCGCGGCGGGCGAGTTCCTGGGCCAGTTCGATGGCGCCCGATCGACTCGGTGCAGCGACGAAGACCCACCAGCCGCGATCGCGGTCGGCCTGGGTCTGTCGAGCGCGGATTTCGGTGGCGAACGGCCGCAGGCGGTCTTCGGCGCGGCTCTGCTGGACCAGCGTGGCGAACGGGCCGAGCGTGAAGCAGCGCGGACCCTGACGCTCCTGCCATTCGAGCGCAATCAACTCCAGCTGGGGAATCTCGGGGTCGGGAGCCGGCGGCGGCAGGCGGGGTGCTGGTGGCGGTTGCATCTGTCCGAGGACCAGAACCGCCAGGTTCACGACCACCAGCATCACCGCGGCAATGCGCCAGGCCATCATGAGTCGAGGTCCATCCGCGTCACGGCAAGTGCCAGTCCGTGCAGCACCAGGTCGGGCCGCAGCTCGTCGATCTCAAGTTCGGATTGTACCGTCGCGGCGGCGCCGCCCGTCAGCACGACGTGCGGTCGCCCGCCCAGTTCCCGAGTCGCGGCCTCGACGGCCAGCCGCAGCGCGCCGGCCTGCTGCAGCAGCACGCCGCGCTCCAGCGCCTGTGCGGTCGAATGAGCCGGCATCAGCGGCGTGGTCGGGTTTTCACGCGGCCGCTCGAGGCCGGGGGCACGCGCCAGCAGCCCGGCTCGTGCGGCGTCCGGGCCCGGCAGGATCCAGCCACCGCGATGACGGCCCTGCCCGTCGATCACGTCGACGGTGGCGGCAGTGCCGATGTCGACGACGCACAAGGAGCCGGGTCGAAGCTGCCAGGCGGCGTTGAAGGCCAGCCAGCGATCGACACCGAGCGAGCCGTACGCCGGCGCGACCGGCAGCGGTGGAGAATCGAGGCCGATGCGCAGGCAGTCGATGCCCGCGGCGATCAGTGCATCGAGGACCGGGGCGACGACCGGGTCCGGCGGCACTGCAGTCATCACCACCCGGATGACGCCGGCCTCGACGGCCCGTGCGGCGAACTCGCCGGTCGTCGTCGAATGGACGTCCGCCAGGCCGCCGTCGGCCCGCATCCGGGCCCACTTGGCACGAGTGTGGCCGAGATCGGCCAGCCAGCAGAGGTCAGTGCCGGACACGAAGACTCACCTCGCCGGCCACCAGTTCCTGGCGCGACTCGTTCGTGCGCGAGTCGTCGGTCCGCAGCCACAGGCCGCCCCGCTCGCTGACCCCGTCGGCGGTGCCCCGGCGAACCGAGCCGTCGGCGTCGTGCACGTCCACCGCCCGGCCGAACAGCACGTCGCGCTCGGCCCAGGCGTCGGCGAACGGCGCGAAACCATCGCGCTGGAACCGCTCACAGGCGCGATCCAGCGCCTCGATCAGGCCGGCGGCGAGCGCGTTGCGCTGCTGCGGATCGACGCCCAGCCCGGCCAGGTCGGCGGTCGGTTGATCGATGGCGGATCGGAGTGCATCCGGCAGCCAGGCGTTGATGCCGACGCCGATCACGACGTTGCACGGGCCATCCACGCTGCCCTGCAGTTCGACCAGCAGGCCGCCGAGCTTGGCGCCGTCGACGATCAGGTCGTTGGGCCACTTGAGTCCGGGGCCAGCGACACCGATGCGCTCCAGCGCTTCGGTACAGGCCAGGCCGGCGACCAGGCTCAACGGGCCCAGCCGCGGCAGGCCTACTTCGAAGCGGATGCCGAAACTCAGCGCCAGGCCACCGCCGGGCGGGGCGATCCAGTGCCGGCCGCGCCGGCCGCGTCCCGCCTGCTGCCACTCGGCCAGCACGGCCCGGCGATGGGCGAACCCGGGTCCGGCCAGTTCGGCGTTGGTCGATGCGCTGCGCTCGAGCACCTCGACGGTGATCCCGGCGGGCAATGCAGCTCGAATCCGCTCGGCGCACAGCAGCTCGACCGGCCGAGCGAGTCGGTAGCCCCGGCCGCTGTCGGATCGAATCTCGAGACCGGTGCCGCGCAGCACTTCGACCTGCTTCCAGACCGCCGCCCGACTGACGCCGAGCACGTCGGACAGCGCCGGACCGCCGTGCCATCGGCCATCGGCCAGCCGGGCGAGGAGTTGCAGTGCAGGATCGTTCATTCAGCGAGGACGGGGCGAAGCGCCCGGTTACCTGCGACGCTTGAGCACGCGCGCCTTCTCGAAGCGATTCTCGGTACCGCTGACCAGTCGCTGGAGATTGCTGCGGTGCGTGAACACCAGCAGCACGGCGAGCGCGATCGCGAAAACGCCCAGCGCCAGGGGCAGCGGGCTCGGGCCGAGCAGGTACATCGACGGCACCAGGCTGAGACCCGCGAGGATGGTGGCCAGGCCGACGAAACCGGTGCCGAACAGGGTGATCAACCAGACCAGCAGCAGCGGCACGATGCACCACGGCGCCAGCACCGCGACGGCGCCGACGGCCGTACCTGCGCCCTTTCCGCCACGAAACCCGAAATACACCGGCCAGACGTGGCCGAGCACCGCGGCGAAGCCGCAGGCGCAGGCCAGCCACAGCGGCGCCGGGATGCCGTCGGCCAGCAGCGGGGCCGACATCGGCAGCAGCCAGGCCGCGACCACGCCCTTGCCGAGGTCGATCAGCACCACGCCCAGCGCGAACGGCCAGCCGACCGTGCGCAGCGCGTTAGTGCCACCGGCGTTGCCCGAACCCTGCGTCCGGATGTCGATCCCGCGCAGGCGCCCGAGCACCAGCGAGCCGGAGATCGAGCCGACCAGGTAGCCGATCGCGGCCAGCAGCAGGAGATCGATGAGCGCGCTCGTCGGCATCGATTCAGTCCGGTGCGGTCCAGGGTTGGAGGCCTACGATCAGGCAGCCGGGCCCGGCGTGCACGCCGACGGCCGGGCTGGCGTCCTCGATCCAGCACGCGTCGACTTCCGGGTGCGCGGTCAGCAACAGTTCGCGCAGCAGGCGGGCGTCGTCCTTGCAGTCGGCCTGGCTGATCAGGATCCGGTAGGTCAGTCCGGCCTCCATTCGTCGAACCAGGAAGCGGGCGAAGCGGCGCACCGCCTGTTCGCCTCGGCCTCGGACCACGCCGCGCGCGGTCAGGCGCCCGTCGACCGAGTTCGCCAGCACCGGGTTCAGCCGAAGATGGCGGGCCACGCCCTCCATCCACGGCTTGACGCGTCCGCCACGCACGCCCCAGGTGAGGTCCCGGGCAAGCGCGAAGGTGCGGGTCTTCGGCCCGAGTTCGTCGAGCCCGGAGACGATCTCGCGCCGCGACCAGCCGGCCGCGGCCGCCTCGGCCGCCCAGAGCGTCAGCAGCGCCTGGCCGCAGGCGGCGTTCAGCGAGTCGTACACGGTGATCGGTGCCTCGTCACCAAGCCGGCGCGCGGTCTGTTCGGCCGACTGCAGCGTGCCGCTGAGCTTGCCGGAAATGTGGATCGACAGGACCTCGTGGCCGTGGCTGGTCAGCAGTTCGAACTGCCGCCGGAAGTCGCGCGGCGGCGGCTGCGAGGTCTGCGGATGCTGGTCGGAATCGGCGATCTTCGCGTAGAACGCACTCGGCTGCATCGACAGCTTGTCGAGGTACTCGGTGTCG
>DATFJJ010000225.1:0-2144 GCA_035269245.1 Wenzhouxiangellaceae bacterium
CGGACCGAAACCGTTCCAGCGTCGTCTCGAACTGCTCGCCGGCCTCGTCCTGGGCCTCGCTGGCAGCTTCCACGCGGGCCTCGAGAATGCCGCGCTTCTCGATGCCGATGGCCTCCAGCGCCTCGTACTGAATGGTCTGGCAACCTGCCAGGACAATGATCAACAGGCAGCAGAAAGCTGGACGAGCGGCAACTTGATCGGTTCGCATGGGCTGACGGGTCCTTGATTCAATCAGGAAACCGAAACTATAGCTCAGCAAGCCGGGTAATCCGCGCTCAGGCGTTAGCCGTCTCAATCGACCGGCCGCCCCTGATTGCGGAAACACACAGGCGGCGCGATGGCTGGCTCAGGATAAAAACGCCCCGGAAGGGTCCGGGGCGTCTGCAATCGTCACATCCAACGGCAATCCGATGCCGCCTCTGTTCGCGACCGGGAGGTCGCTCCTACTGGCCTAGCTCGGTCGGCAGCGGCGGAATCGGCGGCACCGGCGATTCATAGGTCTCCAGCTCGGCCAGGATGTGCTCGATGGCGCGCTCGAGCTGGGTGTCGCGGCCGTTGTTGGTGGCGATGGGGTCGAGTTCGACCTCGATGTCCGGCGCCACGCCTTCGTTTTCCACCGACCAGTTGCCGTCGGCGTCGACGAACCTGAAGAACGGCACGCTCATGTATCCGCCGTCTACCAGCTGCGGATTAGCCGAGATACCGATCAACCCACCCCAGGTGCGGGTACCGATGAGCTTGCCGATCTCGAGATGCCGGAATGTGTAGGGCAAATAGTCGCCACCCGAACCCGCGTCCTGGTCGATCAGCATGGTCTTTGGACCGTGCAGCGCGCCGGCCGGCGTGTTGTATGGCATGCCGTCGCGATCCTTCCAGCTCGACAGATGGCGACGCGAGAGCACTTCGACGATGTAGTTGGCCGCCTGGCCGCCGCCGTTGGCGCGCTCGTCGATGATCATCGCTTCCTTGTCGATCTGGTTGAAGAACATCCGGTTGAAGAACGTGTAGCCGGCGCCGGCGGTGTTGGGCAGGTAGATGTAGCCCACGCGATCGTCGGTTGCTTCGGCCACCTGCTTTCGGTTGGCGTCGATCCAGTTCCACAGGCGCAGCGCACCCTCTGAACCGGCAGGGGTAACGACGATGTCGCGCGAGTCCTTGCCGTCGGCGGTCGGGCCCACGGTCAGCGTAGTCTGCTTGTCCTCGGTGCCTTGCAACATGCGGAAGATATTGTCTTCGGCGGTCAATTGGTCGCCGTTGATCGCGAGGATGTATTCGCCCGCCGTCGCCTCGTTGCCGGGTTCGGTGAGCGGGCCCCTGAGGAACGGGTTCCACGACTCGCCCGAGTACACGCGGGCCAGACGGTAACGGCCATTCGCGATCTCGAAGTTGGCGCCCAGCAATCCGCTGTCGACCCCGTTTTCCCGGTGCACGTCGCCGCCGCCGACCCGATTGTGCCCGGCGTGCAGCTCGGCGATCATTTCGACGAGTATTGCGTTGAGATCTTCGCGCCGCCCGGCATGGGCCACCATCGGCTTGTATTTCTCATACACCGAATCCCAGTCCAGGCCGTGCAGGTTGTCGGCGTAGAAGTACTGCTGCTGCATGCGCCAGGCTTCGTCCAATATCTGCGCCCACTCGACGCGCGGATCGACGTACATGCGCATGCCGCCGGTATCGACGCGCTCGGGCTTGATCTTTTTTCCGATCTCGGCGATCGAAAGGCCGTTGCCGCTCATCTGCAGGATCATGTGCTTGCCGGCCGCGGCGATACGGAAGGCCTGGACGCCGCGCAGGACGGTATCGTCCTCGCGCTCTTCGAAATCGAAACGCTTGAGCTCGCTGTCGGCCGATGCGGACTCGCCCGGCGGCGGGTTGCTCTCGCCGGGCTGCGGGGCTTCTATGTAGAACAGGTTGCCGTCGCCGGCGACCTGCAGCGAGCCGTAGTTGCCCTCGGCCACCGGCAGGCCGACGATGCGTGCCTGAATACCTTCAAAGTCGATCACGACCTTGGGCGTTTCGTCTTTCTTGTAACCCTTCTTATCTTCGTCCTTGCCATCTTTCCCGTTCTTGTCTTCGTCTTCGCTTTCCTCATTAGCGTCCCCGTCGACTTCCTCATCGGCCGGCTCGTCACCGGTCCGGGGCGC
>DATFJJ010000226.1:0-10870 GCA_035269245.1 Wenzhouxiangellaceae bacterium
GTAGACGTTGCCCGTAATGCCGTACACCTCGGCAAAGTAGTTCTTGGTCCTGCCCGGCGATGCCGGACGCTTTCCATGGGTGCGCGGAATGAACCGGCGACCGACCGTCAGCATGAAGATAAGTGCGACGACAAGCAGCGCAAGACCAATGGGGCTCACCGAGAACAGTTCGAACGGGCGCATCGCCTCGGCGCCGGGCGGCAACGAGCGATTCGACGTCAGGATCAGGTCGTTGAGCAGGATCAGCGGCGACGAGCCAACCATGGTGATGGTGCCGCCGACGATGGCGCAGAAACCGACCGGCATCAGCAAGCTCGACAGCGGGATATCCAGACGGCTGGAGACGCGACCGGCGACCGGCAGGAACAAGGCCGTGGCGCCGGTGTTCTGCATGAACGCCGAGATGAGGCCGACCGATGCGGCGAGCATGGCGACGATGCGGTTTTCAGACTTGCCGCCGTAGCGGACAATCATCGTCGATACAGTGTTCATCACGCCGGTGCGGTCGAGGCCGGCGCCAAGGATCATCACCGCGATCACCGCGATCACCGCGTTGGACGCAAAACCGTCGAACAGCTGCTCGCCGGGCACCAGGCCCAACAAACCGACAAGTACCATGATGGATACGGCGGCAATGTCGATGCGAACGATCTCGGTGACGAATGCGAATACGGTCAGGCCGAGCAAGGCCATTACAAGCAGCATGTCACCGGTGAGTGTCAGTTCGCTTTCCATCGCCTGCGGGTCGGGCCCCTCTTTGTTTTCTGTTCAGGATCACTACAGGTTACACAGGTTGGCATAGATTTGAATGAACTTTGTGCGCTTGGTGCTCGAACACGCACTCAGCCTGGCAACCAAAGGCGGTTTCGCCACGCGCTGCGCGCTTGCAGGCGACCCACTTTTGTCAGTCGCGACAAAAGTAGGCAAAAACGCTTTTTACAGGCGGCAGAGGGTTGCGGTGCGGGTTGATGGGACGGGAGGTTAGGTGTTTGATTGCGGCGTTGGCTGGGGATCTTCTTGTTCGTTCGTCATGTTCCGCTTCGGCGCCCGGGCGATGACGTGATTTCGGATTTGCTGGTTATCGGAGCGGGGTTTTATCGATCGAGGTTGTGGTGATCATTTGTGGATGCTGAAGAGGGTTCCGGATTGGGGTAATGAGTGGATTCGCTGGCTCTGTCGGCCTCGGAAGCGCTGCAACCGGCTGCCGACGTTTACCGTCTTTGGCCGGGCCAGGACACCAACCGTAATCAGGCCCGAACAAGCCCTCACGACCCGAATCTGTAACCCGCTTCAGCATCCCCCGATGACTGAATCGCGCCGATCGCGGCGACCCCGCTCCGATAAACATCGAAGCCGGAATCCATTCGTCCCTCGTAAGCCGAAGCGGAACACGCCGCACGGACAAAAAGATCTCGGAGCAAAATCCGATACCTTACACCTAACCCCCGGCCCCCTCCGACCAGCACCTCCAACAGCTGCCGCCTGAAAAAAGCGCTTTTGCCTACTTTTCAGGCGCTTGTGAAAAGTAGGTTGCCCGCAAGCGCGCAGCGCGGGGCGAAAAGGTGTTTGCCTTTTCAAGACGCGCCCTCGGGCCAGTCATGGCGCCCTGGCTCACTCCCGAGCCCGGGAACGCACAGATCGCATTCGCGCTTCGATCCGATCGAGCAGAAGATTCCCGCAGCCGCCCGGCGAAACCCTCGCAGCCAGGCTGTCGTCCGCATCGCGCTCGGCAAGCGCATCCAGTTCGTCGCCCACCTTGCGATAAGCGTCTCGAAACGACATGCCATCGGCAACAAGCTCGTTGGCCCGGTCCGTGGCGTGCATGGGCGCACCGATGGAATCGCGCATGCGTTCCTGGTTCCACTCAAGCCCGGCCAGCAGGGTCGGCGTCAATGCGAGGCCTTCCAGCCCGCGGCCGAAGGCGCGCAGCACCGGCGGCTTTGTGTCCTGAAGGTCGCGCTGATAGCCCGACGGCAGGCTCAGCACCGAATCCAGTTCGGCGCGCGCGCCGACCACCGTGGCGTGCAATGCGCGCAACAGTTCCACGCCGTCGGGGTTGAGCTTGTTGGGCATGATCGACGAGCCGGTGCAGAACTCGGGCGAGACCTTGACGTAGCCGAACTCCTGGCTGGCATAAAGGCTCACATCCCAGCACAGCCGGCGCAGGTCGGAGGTCGCCGCAGCCAGCGCATCGATTGCACGCAATTCCACCTTGCCGCGCGCGGCCTGCGCATTCTGCGGATTGACGGCCAGCCGGGCAAAGCCGAGCTCTGCGGCGACCCCATCGCGATCCAGCGCGAGGTTGACGCCGAAACCCGAAGCGGTGCCCAGCGGGGAGGCGTCCAACCAGGCGTGGATCGCCGCAGCCAGCTCGGCGTTATCGACGAAAGCCTCGGCGTGGCCGGCCCACCACAATCCCAGCGAACTGGGCATGGCCTGTTGAAGATGGGTATGACCTGGCAGCGGTACGTCGCATTCGGCACGGGCGCGCTTAAGGGCTACTTCGGCAATGTCGCCGCACAGTCCAACCAGTCGTTTCAGCCTGTCCTTCAGATAAAGCCGCAGCGCGACCGCAATCTGATCGTTGCGACTGCGTCCGGCGTGGATGCGCTTTCCGGTCTCCCCGAGGCGTTCGGTCAACCAGGCCTCGATCGCCGAGTGCCCGTCTTCGAATCGATGGTCGAGCACGAACTCGCCTGCGGCAAAGGCGTCGGCCAGCGCATCGAGTTCGCGGCCCATTGCGCCGGCCTGGTCGTCGCTGAGCACGCCGATTCGCGCCAGCCCGCGCGCATGCGCCCGGCTGGCACGGATATCGAACGGCAGCAGTTCGCGGTCCAGCTCCACGTCCTGGCCAGCCAGGAAACGCATGATGGCTTCGGGCACCTCGTGCTTGCCGGATTTTTTCCAGATCGGGTCGCTCATGCTTCGGTTCCTTGCGCAGTCGGCTCTCTTGCCGTTGAATCAATCGTCTGTGAATCAATTGCGGTCAACTCATCCAGCCCCAGGGCCAGGTTGATGTTCTGCAGTGCCTGCGAGGCAGCGCCCTTGAGCAGGTTGTCCAGCACGACCACGAAGCTCGCGCGGTGCGCATCCCGCGCATCGACGCTGAATCCGCCGATGCAGATGCCGGTGCGCGGATTCAAGGCCGGAATCTCCGGGATCCCGGTCTGCACCCGAACCAGCGGCGAGCCGGCATAGCAGGCGTGAAACTCGGCCGCAAGCGATTCGGCCGTGACCGGTGCGCTCAGGTCCACCGCAATCGTCAGGGTAATGCCGCGAAAGAACGCAGCAACGTGAGGATGGAATCGCACCGGGCGGCCGAGATGGGTGCTGATTTCCTGTTCGTGAACGTGGCCGGTCAACGCATATGGAATCAGGTTGTCGCGAAGTCGCCGGGGATCGTTGCGCGCGGACGGCGTGCGTCCGGCGCCCGAATATCCCGACGCACCGAAGATGACCGGCGGTCCGATCAGCTGGTCTCGAATCGGCAGCAGGCCGAACTGCGCGCCGGTTGCGTAGCAGCCCGGATTCGAAATACGTCGTGCCTCTTCAAGGGCAGCGCGATTGAACTCGGTAAGGCCGTAGACCCAATCGGGGTCGAACCGGTAGTCGGCGCCGAGGTCGAGAATCAGCGCATCGGGATGACTGCGCTCGATGGCCTCTACCCACGGCGGACTCTGCCCGTTGGGTACGGCCAGCACCCAGACCTCGGCATCGACGGTATCGACCTGGTCCGGCGCCAGCGCGACGAAGGTCTGGTCGGATTGCGGCCAGTCCGGCACCTCGTCGGCGATGGGTTGTCCGGCCTGGGCGTTCGACGCCGCCAGCGCCAGCTCGATAGCCGGATGCGAGGCAAGCAGCCCCAGCAATTCCCGGCCGGTGTAGCCGCGAGCGCCGATCAGTGCCAGTCGATGTTGCTTGCCAGTATTCATTTTTCTGGAGCCATGTAGTTGGCGGAATGGGTCTGAAACAAGAATCAAAAGCAGTTACACGAAGAGCACGAAGAGCGGCACGAAGGAGACGAAGAAAAACAGAATCTTTCGTGCCGGAATCGATGCATGAGAGTATTCACGCGATTTTCCTTCGCGTCCTTCGTGATCAGTTTTCGAATTACCAGGACATGCATAAGTAAGCTGAGTTTTTCATCCGGTCTCCTTCTGCCATCCGGAATCGCGCGCGGCGGCATCTGTCACCAGGCGTTCGAGCTGGTTGAAATCCTCTATGCCTATGGTGTAGACCACCCACTGGCCACGCCGGTGGCTGGCTTCGGCCTGCTGGAAATACCAGCCGGCGATCGGATTATTGATCCGGGCTCGCCAGTACATCGCCGGGGCCCGTGCGCGCAGCGCCTGCCACAGTGCCGCGCCCAGGCCCTCGCCGCGCGCCTCCGGCGTCACCACGATCTTGTCGAGGTAAGGCACGCCGTCGGCGCCTTCAAGTATGAGCGCAGCTGCTCGACCGCTTTGGGCCATCAGCAGGCCCCGAACCGGCCGGCCTTCAAGCCAGTCGGGACGAAGTTTTCTGTCGAATGCCGCCTCCAGCAGCGCCTCGAGCTCGGCGCGACGCTCGTCCGGAATCTGCTCGTACCATTCGATCTGCTCGCCCTTGCGCACCAGCGTGCCGGCACCGGTATGCGTGAACAGCTCGCGCGTGAGCTTTTCGGCTGAAGTGATCGAAACCGACGCAGAGGCGGGAAGCGGATCGAGCATGTCGCGAATCTGGGCCAGCTTCAACTGCATGCCGGAATGGACCCAGGACTGCGCCACCAGCCCCTCGTAATCGTTGGTCAAGCTGATCGCCGAAATGATTCTTCCGCTTTCGTCCAGCAGCCCGCCGGTGGGCGTGAGGAAAATGATCTTGTACGGTTTGATCGCCCAGACCAGCTCG
Organism: Wenzhouxiangellaceae bacterium; assembly: GCA_035269245.1. Lineage (GTDB taxonomy): Bacteria > Pseudomonadota > Gammaproteobacteria > Xanthomonadales > Wenzhouxiangellaceae. The sequence goes on from DATFJJ010000226.1 coordinate 4,888, forward strand.
CGCGAGGCGATATCGGCGTTGATGTTCATGACCTGGCCCGATCGCGATTCACCCAGGCTGGCCACTACGGGCAGGGCGCCGGCGGAGACCGAGCCGCGCACCGAGTCCAGGTGCACATCGACCACTTCGCCGACCAGTCCAAGCTTCTCACGATCTGCGAAATCGCACTCGAACACGCCGTGCAGCAATCCGCGGGCGCGCACGCCGTGACGCTCCAGCGCATCGACCAATTTCGCGTTCTCGCGGTAGATCACCGGTCGCGCGATCGCCATGACCTCCTCGGAAGTCACACGCAGGCCTTCGCGCTTGAGCGTCTGGATACCGGCCTCCGCCAGGGCCTGGTCAAGCTGCGGTCCGGCCCCGTGCAACACGATGGGATACAAGCCAAGCCGGTGCAGGAAAGCCAGCGCTGCGACCAGGTTGTCGAGGTTGTCGGCCAGCACCCCGCCGCCGACCTTGACTACCGCAAACCGGGCCTCATTGACCCGCGAGAACTGCTCGAGGTACTGACGCGCCTCGCGCGACGAGCCGAGCTGCCCAAGCAGTTCGGTAACGATGGGCCGGACTTCGCTCATGAGGTTGCTTCGACCAGGTTGCGGTACTGCACGGCAGCGGTTTCCAGCTCGTCCAGCGCCACCCACTCGTCCACCGTATGCGCCTGCTCGATGTGACCTGGGCCCAGCACGATCGCATCCATGCCCGCATCCGAGAACAGCGAGGCCTCGGTCCAGAAATCGACACCCTCTGTCACGGCCAGGCCGTAGCGTTCGGCAAAGGTCCGGGCGGCGTCGCTGTCGCGCCCGCCCGAAGGTAGCGGCGGACCGGAAAACGGCACCTTCCACTCGGCCCTTTGACCGGCGCCGGCCAGCTCGGAAAGGGTCTCCAGCAACGCCTGGTTGTCCTGCCCGGGCGACAGGCGAGCCGAGTAATGCAGGTCGCAACTATCGGCAATCACGTTGCTCTTGATGCCGCCACTGATCCGTCCGACGTTGAAGCAGGTATGCCGATCGGCTTCGGCCTCGGCCGCGCAGTACTCGACGGCCGCCGCGATCCAGCGCCCTGCAGCATGCACGGCGCTGTCGTCGAGCGCGCGAAACGCCGAGGAGTGTCCGGCGGTTCCATTGAAATGTCCCAGTACGGAGAGATAACCGCGGTGGGAAAGCACGGCCCGGTTGCCCGTCGGCTCGCAGACTACCGCCTGGCCGAAGTCGCCTGCCGCGTCGGTGGCCAGGAATTCACGAACGCAGCATCCACCGGCACCTTCCTCGTCGCTGGTGAACAGCATCGCCATGGGTGAATCGGTAGTCTCGGCCACGGACAGCAGGGCCGCCGCGGCGCCCTTGATGTCGCAGCTTCCGCGTCCCCAGGCGCGACCGTCGCGGACTGTCAGTTCAAGCGGCGGCATGCGCCAACCGTCACCCACCGGAACAGTGTCGAGATGGCAATTGAACAGCACCTCGGGGCGGCCCCGGCGGGCAAACAGCGTGACGTGACCGGAACCGTGATCGGTGATCGACACGTCGAATTCTTCCGGCAACACCCGCTTTACATATTCGAACATCGACGAACCGGCATCGATTTCGCGCGGCGGATTCTGACTGTCGCACGCAATCAACGGCCCAAGATGCTCCAGAATCCGTTCGATGTTCATGCCTTGCGAACCTTCTGGGCCAGTGTGGAACTCTGGCCGATCAGCTTGACGAAGCCCTCGGCCTCTTCCGGCGTCCACGAAGCGGACTGGGCGTAGATCGAGTCCGGATCCTGCAGCAGGAAATCCGACCGCACGGCCGTTGCTGCCACCGCGTTGCCGTCGGTGTTCAGCACGACTTCCCCGGTCACGAACTGATTTGCGGATTCCAGGTAAGCCTCCAGATCGGTTTTGTGCGGTTCGAAGAAGAACCCGGTATAGACCAGCTCGGCCCAGCGCGCGGCGATCAAGTGCCGGAACTGGTTCTGAAGACGGGTGTTGACAGCGTCGTGCAACGCTCGATGGGCGCACATCAGCGCATCGATGCCGGGGCACTCGAATACGATGCGGCCCTTGAGCCCGATCGAAACATCGCCGGTATAAATATGTCGACCGACGCCGTAGGCGCCCAGCTCGCGGTTCAGACGATCCAGCATGGCGGGCCCGTCAAGCGCCTCGCCGTTCAAGGAAACCGCGCGGCCATGATCGAAGCCCAGGGTCCACTCGCCGGGGCCTTCGGGCCATTCCGAGCGCGGCCGGCAGCGTACGCGCGTGTCATCTGCCGGCGCTTCGAAACGATCGATTTCCTGGCCCGACAGCGTCACGCCGAGCAGGTTTTCGTTGATCGAATACTTGCTGGACGACTGCGGCACGTCGACTCCGGCATCGGCCATCAGCTTCAACTCGTATTCGCGCACGTTGCCGGTTTCGCGCTGAAGCTCGCGGATCGGCGCATGGATAACGTAATCGCCAAGAGAGCGCACCGACTGGTCGAAGCGAAGCTGGTCGTTACCCATGCCGGTACAGCCGTGGGCGAAACGCTTCGTGCCGATCCGATCGGCCAGTTTCAGGCACTGCTCGACGATCACGTAACGATCAGAACAAAGCATCGGGTATTGATCCAGCATGCGTGCCCCGGACCACAACAGCGGCACGACGAACTTGTCCCACAGCGGGGTCGACGCGTCGAGCTCGTAATGCTCGGCCGCCCCCAGTGCACCCGCGCGATCGGCAATCCAGCGCTTTTGCTCATCATCGACGCCGCCGGTATCGACGAACGCGGTATGGATCTCGTAGCCTTCGTTCTTCAGCGCCAGCACGCAGTAGCTGGTGTCCAGGCCGCCGGAGAAGGCCAATACGATTTTTTCTTTGCTCATCAAATTTCTCTTTTTCGATGCCAGGTCAATTACCAGTTCGCCGCCAATCCTGATCCAACTGTATCCAGAAAAAATCGGCCAAGTTAAAAATCAAAAGCCGTTTCGCCGCTCGCTCCGCGAGCTGATGCGAGTTACTTTTGTTGCGGCAAAAGTAACCAAAACCGCTGATGCCGCGAAGACGCCCGGCTGCGCCGGGTCCCCTGCGTTTCTCGCCACGAACGGCCGGTTCCGAACTCGCTCCCTTCGGTCGCTCAGACATGCGGAACCGGAATGCCCCGTTCGCGGCTGCGATACTCGGCGCCATCGAGGCAGACGGGGCGGCCACCGGACGTTGGGTGCAGGTGGCGATTGCCGCCGAACGCTCCGAGCCCGAAACCCGCCGTCGCCCGGCAGCGCTTCTTGGTTACTTCTTGGGGCGCCAAGAAGTAACTCGCTAAAGCCGGCGCAGCCGGCGGCGAAACAGTCTCTTCGCGGGTCACCGGGATGCGTCCCGACCCATCAACGACATCATAAGCGCCTTCTGAACGTGCAACCGATTCTCTGCCTCGTCAACCGCCACACAATAATCGGCATCCATCACCTCGTCGGTGGCCTTGATGTTGCGGCGAAGCGGCAGGCAGTGGCTGAAGCGCGCATTGCCGGTCATGGCCATTTTCTCGCCATCCACCATGAAATGCCGGAACGGCGCGCGAAGCTTTGCTTCTTCTTCCGGGCGACCGTATAGCGGCAGCGCGCCCCAGCTCTTCGCGTAAACGAAGTCGGCGCCGGTGTAGGCCTGCTCGATGTCGGTGGTGACGTCCAGGCTGCCGCCGGATTCGCAGGCCTGGGCGGCAGCTGTATCCATGAACTGCGGATCGAGCCGGTATTGCTCGTCCGGGATCAGCATCGTGATGTCCATGCCGAACTTGCTGGCAATCAACAGGGCCGAGTTGGCCACTGCGGTGTTCAGCGGGCGGGGGTGCCAGGTCCAGGTCAGCACGAATTTCCGATTGTCCGGTCGCCCCAGGTGATCCTGAATCGTGCGCATCAGCGCCAGCTCCTGGCACGGGTGGATGATGGTCTCCATATTGATTACGGGCACCGTGGCGTGTTCGGCCAGCGCGCGAATGACCCGATCCTCGCGATCGACGCTCCAGTCCCGAAACAACGGGAAGGCCCTCAGCGCAATCGCATCGCAATAGCGCGACAGCACACCGGCGACTTCACTGATGTGCTCCTCGGCGCCGCCGTCCATCACCACGTTTTTTTCGAATTCGATGCCCCAGGCAGCCTTCCCGGGCTCGAGCACAATGGCGTGCGCGCCGAGGTGAAATGCACCGACCTCGAACGAGGTTCGCGTCCTGAGCGATGGATTCAGAAACAGCAATGCGATCGTGCGGCCGGCCAGGGCGCGAGAGACGGGTGCCGTTTTCAGGTCATCGGCGGTGTCGAGGAAAGCCTGGAGCTCCTCACGAGAGTAATCGACGGTCGAAATAAAGTGTTTCACCGGGTTCTCCACGATTCTGTTTCCCAAAAAAAACCCAGCCGTGCGGCTGGGTTGGTTTCAAAACTGGCTCTTCAAAAAAAGCGCGCTAACCGACCACCCAGCCGAAAAGAGGCTCGTTTCGGCGTCGCTGACGCAGATTCAGGGGGCATTTCCGACAGGTTTTCGACGCGATCCGGTTCATGCGCTCAACTTTGCCATAGAAGCCGGATGGGTACAAGCCAAAACCTGCGTCTCGTATCATTTCGGTTTCTCGGAGATATAGAGCATGATGGTGCCCTCGACCACCACCGTGTTGTCGTCGCGACAGGCCTTGACGGTTACCGGCAGGTCGCCCGGCTTCCAGTCTTCGGGCCTGGTTTCGGCCGTGGCGCGGATGTCGCTGGTGGCCTTGGCGGTGTAATTGACCTGCATGCCCTTGGGAATCCAGCGCAGGTGCTTCGGGATCGTGGCCTCGGCCAGCCCGCCCATCGCCATCTCCAGCGCATTGCAGATAGCGATGACGTGAACCGTCCCGATATGGTTTTCGACCTTGCGTCGCTTGGCGAACCGCACCTCGCAGAAGTTCGGCCGTAGCTCGGTCACGCGCGGGCTTATGGTGCCGAAATAAGGCGCCTTGCGCGCAAACATCCGGGAGAAGATCCAGCGGCCGAACGGCAGCGAGGTCGTCTTGCGATAGAGCCTGAGCAGGTAATTGTCGCTGGCCATAGTATTGTCCTGGCAATCGTCGGGATTAGATTCTGCCTGAGCAGGGGTAACGGCGGAAGAGCCGTTGCCTGTCCGTGCATCTCATAGAATGGGCGTTTTCCCTCAGGAGATTTCCATGCGAACGATTTCCGCCTTGCTTTGCTCCAGCCTTGCCACGCTGGCCGCCGGCGTCGGTGCGGTCGAGATCGACCGTCTCCAGCTGCCCGACGGCTACGCCATCGATGTATTCGCCGAAGGGGTGGAGAACGCCCGCCAGATGGCCCGGGGCGACCAGGGCACCATATTCGTCGGCTCACGACGCGCCGGAAAGGTGCACGCAGTCATCGATTCGGACGGTGATTTCAGGGCCGACCGGGTCGTCGTGATCGCCGAGGGACTGAAGATGCCGTCCGGCCTGGCGTTCCACGACGGCGACCTTTACGTGGCTGCCGTCAGCGATATTCTCCGTTTCGACGATATCGAATCGAATCTCGATAATCCACCGGACCCGGTGCTGGTCACCGACCGCTTCCCCGAAGACGAGCACCACGGCTGGAAGCACATCGAATTCGGCCCCGACGGCAAGCTTTACGTACCTATAGGCGCGCCGTGCAATATCTGCCTGGAAGAGGGATATGCGCGCATTGTGCGAATCGATCCCGACGGCTCGAATGAAGAAGTGATCGCCGAAGGCGTGCGCAATTCGGTCGGATTCGACTTCGACCCGGTCACCGGCGACCTGTGGTTTACCGACAACGGCCGCGACATGATGGGCGACAACCTGCCGCCGTGCGAACTCAACCACGTCAGCGAAACCGGCCAGCATTTCGGGTTTCCGTTCTGGCACGCGGGACTGGTGCGCGACCCGGAATTCGGCGGTCAGCGCAGCTACGATGAATTCGTGGCCCCCGCCCAGCAGCTGGTGGCCCACACCGCCCCGCTGGGCATGCTGTTCTACCGCGGCGAGAT
>DATFJJ010000227.1:0-13831 GCA_035269245.1 Wenzhouxiangellaceae bacterium
TGATCGTGCTCGCGTCCGAATTGCGCCAGGGCGGCCGGGATGACGAAAATGTTCTTTCCAGCGCGCTCAGTGAGTACATCGATCGCGTCAGCGGCGAACTCGTCAGAGCAAATGGGGATCTGGATCAGGGCAGCCTGCGCGAAGAGATCAAGAAGACCCAGAAAACACTCATCCGGGAGGTCGGCGAGCACGGTGTTTCCCGCGCGATCTCCGAACGGATCGAAGCCGACCTGGATGCACACGTAGACCGTTCCACCAGCACGTTCCGCACCAGCCGCATCATGGATCTGCTCAACAAAAGCCAATCCACCGACGATTCGGAACTGACCGATCGCCTGGTACAGATCGTGGAGCGTCGGCCGAACCTGAGCACCCTGGGCAATACATTGCAGCGTGAGCTGAAATCGCACGGCTATTCACCTGATCGAATCGATTCGATATACAGCGAGACGCTGGCTCGGCTCAAGCGCAAGAGCCGGGTCGAATTCATTCCCGGCGCGGTCATGAACCCGGTTGCTACGGCCTATTTCATGCAGCGCGAGATTGCTACGAGCACACGCTACGGAACGATCTTTTCCGGCATCATGCTGATGATCGCGCAGGTCCACGACAATGAGACGGATTGGCGAACGATCTCGACCGAGGACATCGAGTCGCTGATGCCTGAGGTGTTCGACCTGTTGCCGCCGCACCTTCGGGATCTGGACCTGCTGGGTACGCTGGGTTCCAGCGACCGCAACATTCCCCTGGCCATCCTGCCGATGACCAACCAGGAGGGCGCCGACGCGGTGATGGGTCGGATGCTGGAGGCGCTCGAGCAGGCTCATCTGGAGCTTTCAGGCAAAACGGTCAAGGTCAACGTGATCGGAACGGCCGCGCAGTTCGATCCGGAAAAAAGTTCCGACACCAAGTCGTTCGTTCAATGGATGAAAGGGAGGCTGGCGACGCAATTGGTGACGCGGCTGAAATCTTCGTAAGGGCAGGTCATGCCGTTGCCGGCAGGGCCGGCAACGCGTCGCAAGCTCCGGGTCGCGTAGTTGAATGCGTAGTATCTAAAGGGGTTGCGGCGGTTCTGGTGCCTGGGGTGGCTCCGGCGCGGTCTTTAACTCGAGCCTCATCGGAAACCCGTGGATCGACTGCGGGCGTTCGGGAATCGTCGCCTGAATCTGCGTCAGCACACCTTCGCGCATGACTTCGAAAACCACCTGTTCCCCCGCCTCGCGCCCGAGCAGCAAGCGGCCCAGATCGACCGGTCGGTTGACCGTTTCATCATCGAGGCGCAGCACAACGTCGCCGTCGTGCAGGCCGAAGTCGTTCTGCGGATCGATCCGCAGCACGACGACGCCTTCAGCGGTGCCGAAGTAGGGCTCTAGCCCGGCATGATTTCCGATAAGATCCGAATCGTGGCCCAGCGCCGCGAACAGCGGCGGACGCGGCGCAAAAGGCAGTTCCGGAAGCGTTCCGAGCCCCTTGAGTCGCGGCCTGTCGGGACGCATGATGATGATTTCGCGCTCGAATTCGGTGACATCCGGGGCCGATCGCAGACCGAAGACGCGTACGTCACGCACGACCGAGTTGGTCTCCACGTCGAAAGCCAGGCGCTCACCATCACGCTCGATGACCACCGGTACCGACGTTCCGGCCTCCACACCGTCCATCGCGTCGCGGATGCTTTCGGGTGCGCCTTCGGCCACATTGTTGTCGTTGACCGAAAGCAGGCGGTCGCCCTGCTCGATGCCCGCCGTTTCAGCGCCGCCACCGGGCGTGAGTCCGATGACCTCGTTGGCATAGCGGGAATCCGCTCCGCCCAGCAGTACGCCAAGACGCGGCGGCATGCCGCCCAGCGCCAGTCCTTCGCTGCCTTCGAACTTGAATAAAACGTCATCGTCCTCGCCGGCCGATTCATCGGCGCTGCGGCGCACGATTTCGAGGTCCGTCTCACGGGCACCGAGCTGGCGCTGAAGGCGAGCCATCCGGCGAGCGGCGTCGGCCATTTCGGCCCGCGCCTCCCGGATCTCCTGACGAAGTTCCGCGCTTTCGGAAGTCTCGCCTTGCTGAGCAGCGAGCAGCGAGCTTGTCGTCAAAAGCGCCAGACTCAGCAGCCAGTTGATCTTCATGTTTCGAGTCGTCATCGTTGTTCTCCTTTTCCAGTCCGGTCTCCACGCTCAGTAGCTGGCAAGCTGAATTCGGGCTTGCCAGTTATTGCGTTCGTATTGGCTGGCCATTTCGGCCAGCAGCTCTGCGCGTTGTCGCCAGAGGCGCGTCTCCGACGGGTTGTCGGCCAGTTGCACGTCCAGCCAGCCCAGTTCCTGCTCCATCCATGCCAGAGACTCGACCGCGGTTGCGTCGAGCACGCCGTCGCGCTGGCGTCGCAGCAGCTGTTCCAGACGGGCCGATGTCGCCCGCGCCAGCTGGAGTTCCGAATCTTCGGTCGTCGCGTGCGTTGGTTGATCGTCGGCCATGTCGATCACTTGAAGGCCGGTCACGGCCAGCACCAGCGAAGCAGCCAGGGCGACAGGCAGGTAGCGACGTACACGAGAGCGCGGCGGATCGTCGAGCGCCGCTGCAATCGATGGCCAGAGGTCTTCCGGCGGTGCCGGGTTGGGCAGGCTGCGAAGGTTCAGCGGGTCATTTTGCATTGCCGACTTTCCTCAGGCTCGAATTCATTTCCTTGCTCAGCGCTTCGCGAACCCTCGCGCGGGTGCGGCTCAGGCGCGTCTTGGACCACGATACGGTCTTGCCGACCAGTGAAGCGATTTCCTCGTGGGTCATGCCTTCGGCATCGTGCAGCCAGAGCACCATGCGACCGTGCGCATCCAGCCCGGCGATCGCCGTTTCAAGATCAAGCCACGCCGGGTCAGGCGCGTCGGAACCCGTTTCGCGTGGCACTTCCGTGCTCTCGCGGCTGCGCATGCGATGGATGTCCATCGCCTGATTGACGATGATTCGTCGCAGCCAGAAGCCGAATGCGCTGCCGTCGTGCAGCTGCCCAGCCTGCCGGAACGCGCGCAAGAAACTTTCCTGTACTGCATCCCAGGCGCCCGCCTCGCAGCCCGTCAGTCGCACGGCCAGCGTCCAGGCGGCTTCGACGAACAGCCGGTAGACCTGCTCCTGCGTGCGGCGGCACTGCTTCCGGAGCCGTTTCAGGCAAAGCGCGTCCAGCGGCTGGTTGAAGGCGTTGTTGCTCATCTCGGTACATAGACGTCGGAGGGCGCAAAAAGGTCGCACCTGGTTTCATGCCACGTGTTAGAACACGCCCATGACCCGATGGCGTCCTCCACAACCGAAATCCAGCCCGTATATCACCATCCAGGGGCTGGCACGGCTTAAAACCGAGCTCAAGCAGCTATGGGTGGACCGGCGTGAGGTCGTTTCGGCGCTGACCGCAGCGGCGGCCGAAGGCGATCGATCGGAGAACGCCGAATATATTTACCGCAAGAAGCAGCTGCGGGAAATGGACCGACGGATCCGGTATCTCGGCAAGCGGGTTGACGAGGTCAAGCCCGTGGGTGGCCAGCCCTCTGATCCCGGCAAGGTGTTTTTTGGCGCGCGCGTGACGGTTGAAGATGCCGATGGAAGCGAAAACAGCTACCGGATCGTCGGCGCCGACGAGATCGACCCGGAGCGAAACTGGATATCCGTGGATTCGCCGCTGGCGCGGGGTCTGCTGGGAAAATCCATGGACGACGAAGCCGAGATCGATACGCCGGGCGGCACCAGGCGTCTCACGGTGGTGGAGATCGATTACAGTGCCGGCGACGTCGACGCCTGAATCGCCCCGTCGCGGCGGACGATTCGATCGAATTCGGCCGGATAGTCTCGCGGGCCCGCGATCGCCCGGCGCAGCGCTTTCGTCGATCCGCTATCGTCGAACAGCAGACTCGAACGGAGCCGAAGGATTCCCAGCTTTTCCAGCGCATCGTCGTACTGCGGCTCGGCCAGGCCGTTGATGGTCCGCAGATATTCCTGCCGCCAGATTTCGGCAATGCTGACCTTGCCGAGTGCTTCGACCAGCTGACGTGCGTTCCAGCGTCGCCGGGTTTCCATGCAGCAGTTGTGAAACGCGGCCAACGCACTGTCCAGGGAATGCCCGCCCCCGGTTTCGGTTCGAAGGCGTATATCGATTCTTAGAAAGAATGCGGCACCGGTCCAGTACACGCGCTTCTGCGCGCGTTCATGCCACATTTTCGGGCTCAGGCTGCGCAATGTCCTGCCGCGTCCGCTGCGGTCGGTTTCTCCGCGCCTGAAACCGTCGAGCAGTTCCTCCCACGCCCGGCGCTCGGAAATGACGCCGGCCCGGGATTGAAGCAGGTACTGGTAATAGGAGGCAAGGCCTTCGGTGAACCAGATATCTTCGTTGCCCGGGAAGGGGATCAGCAGGTGCGCGAATTCGTGGTACCCCCGCCAGTCGCCATTCAGTCCTTCGAGGCTGGCGTTGGGCGAGACGTAGAAACGGAGCTGCGGCGGCTGACTGCGACGTACCTGACCGAACGCGATCGGGCTCGAAGAACGCGATGTGGAGCGAAGCTTTATCCGGACGCCATCGCGCGGGAACGACCCGGTCACGGTACTGGTCGCCCGGAGCGTATTGGCCAGCCAATCGGTCCAGGGGCCGCCGTCTTCGGCGGCCTGGATCCCACCGTCCATCTCCACTACCAGCTCGACGCCCCCCACGTTCAATTCATGAGTGTCGGCCGCGCGAACGCCGGCGACGCAGGCCAGCAACAGGGCGCATGGCAATCCGGCGCGAATCGATTTCATCAGGCCCTTGTGTCCACGAGGATTTCAGCGGTGGTCCGAATCCGAAAGCGCTTTTATAGTGACAGATTGCAGGTGAACATTTTGCAAGCGCCGCCGGTCAGGCGTCGCGACGCATCAGGGTGCGATGCGGATCGGGAATTTTGGCAATCTCAGGGGTTGTAGATGCGCGCGCCCTTGCGCCGGTAGTCGGCAAGCACCTCGGCGGCCCGGGGCTGCAGGATTTCGGTCTGCACGTCGATGCCGCGTCGGTTCAGCACGCCGACCCAGTCGCTGGTGCGCTCGCCCTCATCGAAGCCCGTGACTTCGGCATCCCGCTTGGTGGCACCGCAGATGACACGCTGGACGCCCGACCACGGAATCGCGCCCAGGCACATCGCGCAGGGTTCGCAGGATGTCGCCAGTTCGATCGGCGCGGCATCCGCTTCGGCCAGATTCCAGCTGGACACGCTCGCCTGGGCCAGGCTCAGCGCCACGATTTCGGCGTGCGCGCTGGAACAGGTTGCCGGTTCCACCAGGTTGACCCCGATGGCGATCAAGCGGCCGTCGGCGATTGAACTGACCACAGCGCCGAACGGGCCGCCGGTGCCGGCCTCGACGTTGCGGCGCGAAAGATCGATGGCCAGTCGCATCCGGTCGTTGGATTCCGGCAGCCGGTCGGGCAAATCATCGGCCAGCTTGCGGCACCAGTCCGGCAGTTCGATGGCGAACGCGTGCGAGGCTTTCATGCCGGGCGCTTCAAGCGCTTTCACGCTGACGGATGGCCTCGAACAGCGCAATGCCGGTAGCGACCGACACGTTGAGGCTCTCGGTGCCGCCGCGCATGGGGATTCTAGCAAGCGCGTCGCAGCGCTTGCGCGTGAGCTGGCGCAACCCCTGTTCCTCGCCGCCCATGATCAGCGCCAGAGGGCCCTTGAGGTCGGTCGAGTACAGGCTCCTCTCGGCTTCGCCCGCCAATCCGACACACCACACGCCGGATTTCTGCAGGCGCTCCATGGCTCGTGCAAGGTTCGGTACTTCGACCAGCGGCACAATGTCGGCGGCACCGGCGGCGGCTCGCCGGACGGCCGGTGTCATGCCGGCCGCCCGATCGCGCGGGATGACTACCGCATCGGCACCGGCGGCCGCAGCCGAGCGCAGACAGGCGCCCAGGTTATGCGGATCCTGGACCTGGTCGAGCAACAGCAGCAGCGTGTCGGATCCGGCTTTATCGGCAAGATCGACGAGATCGGCTTCCTGTAGAGGTTCTACAGGCGTGAATTCTGCCACTATGCCTTGATGCGTCTCGCCTTCGGCAAGCTTGTCGAGCGCCGCCGGCTGGGCCTGCTGGACGGGAATGCCGTGTCTGGCGGCGCGTTCCAGCAGCGCCTGAATACGCGGCCCGCTGCCGGCAGCCCAGATCTGGATGACGCGCTCGGGCTGGTGGCCGAGCAGGGCGTCGATGGCGTTGATGCCGCAGGCGCGTTCACGCTTCAAGATTTGCTTCCTTTCTTGCCGCCCTTGTGTCGTCGCTTGCCGCGTCCGGATTTCTTCGAAGGCTGGCGTCGGCCGCCAGCTCGATCATCGGCGTCGTCGCCGCCGGCATCGCCGGCGATACGGAAATCGATCTTGCGCTCGTCGACGCTGACCGACATGACCTCGACAGTCACCGGGTCGGCCAGCCGGTAGCGCAGCCCGCGGCGTTCGCCGGTCAGCACCCGCCGGACCGGGTCGAAGTGGTAATAGTCGTTGGGCAGGGATGTCACGTGCACCAGCCCGCTCACGCCCATTTCGATGATTTCGACGAATGCGCCGAAGCCGGTAACCCCGGTGATCACACCTTCAAGCTGATCGCCGATATGGCGCTGCATGTACTGGCACTTGAGCCGTTCGTCCACGTCGCGGCTGGCGTCTTCGGCGCGCCGCTCCAGCCATGAACATTCGCGGCCGAACTCGGTCATCCGCTTGGCCGAATAGGGGTATTCGTTCTTCGACAGCTTGCGCAGGTGATGCTTGAGGGCGCGGTGCAGCAGCAGGTCGGGATAGCGCCGGATGGGCGAGGTGAAGTGCGCGTAGGCATCCAACGCGAGGCCGAAGTGACCCTTGTTCTCCGGCTGGTAGACGGCCAGCGCGAGGCTGCGCAGTAGCACAGCATCCACAAGCGGTGCGATCGGTGTTCCGCGAGCCTTCTTCTGAATCCGGGTCAGATCGGCCGGCTCGGGATCCTCCTTCCAGTCGATCTTCAGCCCGTGCGCCGACAGAAACGCCTCGAGATCGGCCAGCTTGTCCGGCGGCGGAACGTCATGCACCCGGAACAGCGTGGGCAGACCGTTCTTCTCGGCCGTTCTGGCCGCCTGGACGTTGGCGGCGATCATGCACTCCTCGATCAGCCTGTGCGCGTCGTGCCGCGTTCGACGCTGCAGCTGCTCGACCCGACCTTCGGTATCGAACACGAAGCTGACTTCATTGGAGTCGAAATCGATGGCGCCGCGTTTGGACCTGCGCCTGGCCAGCAGGCGATAGACCTCGAACAGATTGTCCAGGTTGTCCCGGACGTGGCCGAAGCGGTCGTTGAGCTGCTCATCGCCGCGTTCCACCATCTGGCGGACCTGGTCGTAGGTCATGCGTGCGGCCGAATTCATCACCGCTTCGAAGAATCGGCTGTCGGTGACCCGACCCGAGTCGTCGATCTTCATTTCGCACGCCAGCACCAGGCGATCGACCTTCGGGTTGAGCGAGCAAAGACCATTCGAAAGCGCCTCGGGCAGCATCGGCACGACCTGGTCGGGAAAATAAGTCGAGGTGCCGCGTTTGATGGCCTCGTCGTCCAGCGGCGAGCCGGGCTTTACGTATTCACTGACATCGGCGATCGCGACGGTGAGTTTGTAGCCGTCACCCGCCTTCTCGGCGTGCACGGCATCGTCGAAATCGCGCGCGTCCGCGCCGTCGATGGTGATCAGCTTAATGCCGCGCAGGTCGGTGCGCCGGCTCGCGATGGCCTGGTCGATGTCGGATCCGTAATTTTCGGCCTGGCGTTCTACTTCGGCCGGAAACTCGGCCGGCAGCTGGTGGTTGAAGATGGCGATCTGGGTGGCCATGCCGGGTTCGTCGGCGTGGCCGAGTACCGCGACGATCTCTCCGACCGGGCCGCGTTCGAGGGTCGGCGGACTGGTAATCCGGGCAACGACGATCTTGCCGGGCTTGGCGTCGGAGCGCGAGGCATCGGGAATCAGCACGTCGTGGGTCAGCTTGGGGTCGTCCGGAACCACCTGGGCCACGCCGCTCTCGGCAACAAATCGCCCGACGATCTGCTGATGAGCGCGCTCGATGACCTCGACAATCTGGCCCTCCTTGCGGCCCCTGCGGTCCACGCCGCTGACCGCTGCCAACACCCGATCGCCGTTGAATACCTGGCGCATCTGACGAGGGGCCAGGAACAGATCTTCGCCGTCTTCGTCCGGAATCACGAAGCCGAAGCCGTCGGCATGCGCGCTGATGCGGCCTCGCACCAGGTTCATGTTGCGGGCCAGACCGTACGCAGCGCGTCGGTTGCGGACCACCTTGCCCTGACGGATCAGTTCCAGCAACAGGGGTTTGATGATCCGGTCGGACTCGGCATGGTCCAGGCCGAAGTCGTCGGAAAGTTCCCTGCGGGTGATAGGGCGACCGGCTTCTTCCAGTCGAGCGAGAATTGTTTCGAGATCGGGTTGCAAGATAATCGGCTACTTGTCTGAAAAGTCCGTGGTATTGTACCGCCTGCGCCGCCCGGCTCCGGTGGTCCAATGAGAGCTGATTCCGGGTAGTCGAGTACCGGACTTTGGTTCTTGCCGAACCAACTGCTGTCCGGCCGTGTCGTAATCAGGAACGCAACTGACAGCTTCAATGATGCTACGGATGGTCGATGCCCGAAAGTAAACTTCATGCAACAGCCTGCGCCGCAGCGATACTGCTTGCCGCCGGTGGCTGCGCGGTCAATCAGAAGCAATCCGAACCGGTCGCGCAGGTTCAGCCGCGTGCCCAGCAGGCATTGGAACCTTCGCCCTCCGATCCCTTTGCCGCGGTCGACCGGGCATTCGAACGACTGGCCATGGATCGATCCGCACCTTCGTCGGACAATATCGGCGCCACGCCGCTGATCTGGCCCCGACTGATCGATCGCTTTTCCATTTCAAGCTGTCCCGACGGCAGCACTGCGGCACGCTGGGCCAACTGGTATGCCGACAACTCGGACTACATGCAGCGCGTACTGGTCCGGGCGCAGCCATGGATGCACCTGATCGTGGGTGAAATCGAGCGGCGCGACCTGCCGGGTGAACTGGCCTTGCTGCCGGTCGTCGAAAGCGCGTTCGACCCGTTCGCGTATTCGCACGGCCGTGCGGCCGGCCCCTGGCAGTTTCTCAGCGGCACGGCGCGCGATTTCGGCATCACCATCAACGAGTGGTACGACGGCCGGCGCGATTTCGTCGCCGCCACCGGAGCGGCGCTGGATTACCTGAAATACCTCAGCGATCTGTTCGACGGCGACTGGGCGCTCGCTCTGGCCGCCTATAATGCCGGCCAGGGTCGGGTGGGCAGAGCGATCAGGCGCAATGCCGCACGCGGCCTGGGCACCGAGTGGCACGAATTGCCGCTGCCGCGTGAAACACTGGGTTATGTGCCCAAGTTGCAGGGTCTCGGCTGCCTTTTCCGCGATCCGGTCCGTTACGCGTTTGTTTTGCCCTCCGTGCTCGATGCGCCGCAGGTGGCGACCGTTGACCTGGAGGGCCCGGTCGACGTGGTGGCGCTTGCAATGCGGACCGGGCTGGATCTGACCGAGTTGATTACCCTTAACGCCGGCCTCAACCGTCATATGACCCCACCGACCGGTCCCGCCTACCTGGTCGTGCCGGTCGCCGAGGCAGATCGTGTTACCGCTGCGCTACGGGATTTGCCCGAGCCGCCGCCGCTGCAGTATCAGCAGATTCGTATCCAGCGAGGCGATTCGCTGTCCGTACTGGCGCGCCGCCACGGCACTACGATCGATGCGCTCAAGCAGGCCAACAACCTTTCGGGCAACCGGCTGATAGCCGGCCAGGCCCTCAGGCTGCCGGGCAAGGTCGTGGAAACCGCGCCTGGCGGTGATGCGGACTATCAGCGGGTTTATCGCGAGATGGCCGCGCTCCAGCAGCAGTTACTGCCCACGGACCGGTTCATCCACAGGGTTCGCTCCGGCGAGAGCCTGTGGGTGATTGCGCGGCGCTATGGCATCAGCGTTGGAGATCTTCAGCGCATGAACGGCCTGGGCCCGCGCACGCTGATCCGGCCGGGACAGCGATTGGTGATCGAAACCGATCGCGCGGTGCGCTCTCCGGCCGTCAGCAACCAGCGCTACGTGGTCAGGCAGGGCGACTCGCTGTGGCTGATCTCACGTCGCCAGCGCGTGGGTTTGAATGAATTGATGCGCTGGAACGACCTGGATCCAGACAGCGTGCTCCGGCCCGGCCAGGAACTGATTATCCGTCGAGGTGGCGATGCCTGACTATTTTGCAAGACTGATTGCGACACTGTCGCTTTGCTTTGTTACTTCGCTGTCGGCCGATGGCGACCGGTTGATCGACCTCCAGGGCCAGGCGGTGCAGGGCGGGTTGATCATCGGCCAGGCGCCGGCCGGTTCCGAGATCGAGCTGGACGGCGAGCCGCTGCAGCATGCTGCCGATGGCTACTTTCTGATCGGTTTCGGTCGCGACGAAACCGCACCGCGCCGGTTGGTCGTGCGCGGTCAGGATGGTTCGGCCGAGATCCGGGAATTGAAGCCCGAACCGCGCCAGTTCGATATACAGCGCATCGACGGTCTGCCGCCCAGTCAGGTCACGCCGGACCCGGAGTCGCTTGAACGCATTCGCCGCGAGGCCGGTCTGGTCAGGAAAGCGCGCAAGCGGCTGGATGCCCGAACCGACTTTGCCGAAGGCTTCGTCTGGCCGGTTCACGGCCCTGTCACCGGCGTCTACGGTTCGCAGCGAATCCTCAACGGGGAGCCACGCAGCCCGCATTGGGGCGTGGACCTGGCAGCGCCGACGGGTACACCGGTCATCGCTCCAGCGGCCGGCGTCGTCACGCTGGCGCATCCGGACATGTATTTCTCGGGCGGCACGCTGATGCTGGATCACGGGCTTGGGTTGAGTTCCGCATTTCTACATCTAGACGAAATCCTGGTCGAACCGGGCCAGCGCGTGGAGCAGGGTGACCTGATCGCCCGAGTCGGGGCAACCGGTCGCGTCACCGGCGCGCACCTGGACTGGCGCATGAACCTGGGCGAGACCCGGGTCGATCCTGAGCTGCTGATGGACGCGCCACCGCGGACGAATCCTTGAACCCATGCGCTCCTCGGACCGCGACTTCTGCCGAACGCTGTTTCTGACTGCCCTGGTCGTCTCGCTTGCCGGATGCGCGGTGCCGGCCGAGCGGAATGTGTCGGAATCCGGTCTCGGTTCGGCCGAACGCGTGGCCCGGATGCTTGCCGGAAGCTACGCGGGCCGTTCGTCGACGCCCGCGGCCAATGTGAATTTTGCCGAACTCGTCAGGCTGGACGCTCGAGTCCAGCGGATTGCGAGCGGCGGCGTGGAAACGTCCATGTCGCAGCGCCAGGGCGACGGTGCCGAGCGCAATTTCATCCTGATCTTTCGGCCGACGGCCGTCGCCACCCGTCTTGAAGGCACGTTTGCACCGCTGGATGCCGGAGGCCATCCTGCCGGCTCCTGTCCAATCGAAGTCACTGTGCGTAGCAATGGTTTTGTTGCCCGCACCAACGCTGCAACCTGTCGCTTCGGCGCTGGAAGCGCGGAGGTCGCGCTCATCAAGGAAATTGCGCACGATGGCCAGACACTGATCATCGGCGATCGGGTCGTGGATCCGGAGAGCGGCCAAAACCGGATGTCGGATCAGATTCTGCAGCTGGAGCGGGTGCGAGGTTATTCCGGATGGGTCGGGGTGCGCGATGCTGGCGTGCATGATTCCGGAAGCGCCTGGCGGATGGCCGATGAAATATCGATTCAGTCGGATGGTCTGGGGCTGGACCCCGAAGATGCGGCGGGCATGGCGCTGGGTGTAACGCTGGATCTGGCGCCGTACCATGTGCATGCGGGCGAATCGCCGGTTCTGAGGCTGCGCGTGTTCGACAGCGCAAGCGGCGAGCTGCTGGGCCAGTCGTGGGCCGATCCGCTGGCTACCCGAATCGGCCTGGCACTGCCGGTCGTTCAGGTCGGCCTGCGCCTCGCGGATCAGCGCTAGGGAACCTCTGATTGAATACCCGCGGAGCGCGTTTCAGTCGGAAAAGCCGCAGATCGTGTGGGGCGGCCCGAGCGACAGTAGCCATAGCTACGGCCGAGGGTCGCAACGCGCGAGATGCGGCTTTTCCGGCGAAACCCTCCGGGACGGGGCCTTGCGGGCGCTCCGCCGCGATTGTTTTGGCAATCGGGCTCGCTTATTTGGAACAACCAAACCGCGCTCGCCCAAGCCACGCCGGCGCATCGCGCAAAGACCCGTCGCGCCCGTGGCTATTCAATCAGAGGTTCCCTAGCAGCAGGCACACAGTTCTTCTCCGTCAGGGGTTCCCCTGCCGGCCTTACTATTGCTATAATTAACGGCTACCTGCGATCTGCAGGTCTTGCTCCACGGTGAGCACGGCATGGAAGTCCACGCCGCATTCATCCGGGGGCTTTTCCGGTCCGGGATTTCCGGCCGGTTAATCCACAAGGAGAACATGAAGTTGAGACACTACGAGATCGTGTTTCTGGTCCACCCTGACCAGAGCGAGCAGGTTCCGGGAATGCTCGAGCGCTACAAGTCCCTGGTCGAATCCAAGGGCGGCGCCGTGCACCGTTCCGAGGACTGGGGTCGCCTGCAGCTGGCTTACACCATCGTCAAGCTGCACAAGGCGCACTACCTGCTGCTGAATATCGAATGCGACGCCGAGACGCTCGAAGAACTGGAAAGCATTTTCCGTTTCAATGACGCGATACTGCGCCACCTGACCATTCGCCGCAGCGAAGCCGTGACCGAACCTTCCATCATGCTCAAGCGCAAGGAAGAAAAGGACGAGCGCGAATCCCGCCGCAGCCGACCGCACGACGATACCGACAGCAGCAGTAGCCGCAGCGACAGCGAAAGCAGCGACGATGGTGACAATAACGATTCGGATTCAGACGATACAGAATCCGATAAAGAATCCGAGGAGGCTTGAGAGCAATGGCCAAGTTTTTCAGACGCCGCAAGTACTGCCGTTTTACCGTCGAAGGCATTTCTGAAGTCGACTACAAGGATGTCGACCTGCTGAAGGATTTCGTCGGCGAAACCGGCAAGATCATCCCGAGCCGCATTACCGGCACCAAGGCAAAATATCAGCGCCAGCTTTCGACCGCGGTCAAGCGTGCTCGCTACCTGGCACTGTTGCCGTACACCGATAACCACTGAGGCCCGTCATGGAACTGATTCTTTTGGAAAAGGTGCATAACCTGGGCGATCTCGGCGACACCGTCAACGTCAAGCCCGGCTACGGTCGCAACTTTCTGCTGCCTCGCGGCAAGGCCGTACCGGCCACGCGCGAGAACAAGGAAAAGTTCGAGGCCGAGCGCGGCGAACTGCAGCGTCAGGCCGGCGAGAAGCTCGCCAGCGCCGAGGCGCGCCGCGAGGCGATCGACGAACTCGACTCGGTTGTTTTTCATGTCAACGTGTCGCCCGAGGGCCGTCTATACGGTTCGATCAGCGCGCGCGAGATTGCAGACAAGCTCACCGAAATGGGGTACCCGGTCGAGAAGGTCGAGGTCGACCAGCCGGAAGGCCCGATCCGCGAAACCGGCGAATACACCGTCGGGCTGATCCTGCACGCCGACGTGATTACCGAAGTCAAGGTCGAAGTGGTCGGCGAAGAGGCCTGATTCGACCCTGCCGGGCGGCCCGGACACCGGGCCGCCTTGATCCCCCTCATTCACCAAGCGGTCTTCGGCTGGCTCGGTCGCGAAATCCCGCAGCCACAGGCCTGAAAACGTCTCGCGACGAACGGGTGGCGACCAAGGCGGGATGAAGTAGACTATCCCGACGCGTCGACGCGAAGCCGCGG
>DATFJJ010000228.1:0-5242 GCA_035269245.1 Wenzhouxiangellaceae bacterium
GGCCCCGAATTGGTCGAGGCGGCGAAGTACAGGTACTTGCCCTTGGGGTCGAAAGCCGGCGAGGCCACGTCGGCCATGCCGTCGGTGATCACGGTGGATTCGCCGGATTCGAAATCGTAGACGGCAAGATCGGCGTGAAAATTCGGCTGCTCGAGGTTGTAGGCCAGCCAGCGGCCGTCGGGCGAGAACGAAACATCATAGCCGGCGCGGCGGGTATTGGTCGCGATGGTCGTGACCCCGCCATCGTCCAGCGAAATGAAGTGCAGGCCGAGGTGGTTGTCGCTGAACGCGATGCGCCCGGTATCGGCGTGCCAGGCCTCCAGATCGTAGAAGTCCGGGCCGAGCTCGAACGATTGTGTATCTTCGAGTCCTTTCTGGTCGGCGATCTTCAGCGTCTGGCCGTCGAGCGACTCGACGATCCAGGCCAGCTGCGCGCCGTCAGGTGACCAGAGCGCGGCGTATTCGCGAACGCCGGATGTATCGCTGATGTTTCGGGTCGAGCCCTCGTCGGCCGGCACGGTGAACACTTCGCCGCGCGCGGTGATCAGCGCCCGCTTGCCGTTCGGCGAGATATCGATGCCCTGGATATTGCCGGCTACCGAATCCCAGCCCGGACGCAGCTGCGGCAGGTCGGGATTGAGCGCGATTTCCAGCGCTCCGACTTCGCCCGAGGCCAGGTCGAGTTGCTTGAGGTAACCGCCGGTCTCGAAGACCACCGTGCCTTCGTGCCCGGCCGCGGCCATGATGTCGAACTCGGATTCGTCGGTCAGCTTGTCGATGCGGCCGGAATCCGGATCGAAGCGATACAGGTTGAAGTCCTTGTCTTCGCGGTCCGACAGGAAGTAGATCTGGCCTTCGAGCCAGAAGATGTTGAAGTCGGTGACGCGATCGCCGGGAACGTCGATGAAGGTCTGCGCTTCGATATCCAGCACGCGAATCGATGGCGTGGTGCCGCCGCGATAGCCTTTCCATCCGGCCGAACCGCCGAACAGACCGTTGTAGCCCGACGCGTGGTCGATATAGGCCAGTCGCTCGCCATTCGCATCGTAGGCGCCGCGGACGAAGCGGGCTTCCATCTGTCTGGTCGGAAATCCGCCGTCCAGCGAAGCGTGATAGAGCTGCTCGGAACGGCCGTGATCTGTTTCGCGATCCGAGGCGAACGCGACTGCGCTGCCGTCAGGCGTCCAGTCCACCGGCGTGTCGTTGCCCGGATGCCATGTCAGTCGCTCGGGCTGGCCGCCGTCGACGGAGATGACGTAGACATCGGTATTGCCGTCATATTCCGCGCGGAATGCAATCAGCGATCCGTCGGGCGAAAAGATCGGCGTATTTTCCTCGGCCGGGTGGCTGGTCAGGCGGCGCGGCGCGCTGCCATCGCGTGCGGCCAGCCACAGATCGCCGGCGTAGACGAAGGCCAGGTGCGAATCGGAAATGTCCGGGTCGCGCAGCAGGCGCGTCTGTTCGTGTTGAGCATCCAGCGTGCCGGCAAGACCCAGCCCGGCGACCAGGGCGATGAAAAAACGATGCATGAATCTCTCCGTTGAAATCGAGACCGAGCATCATACGACACGCCCCGTGCCCGCCGTCATGTGCCGGAGGGCACTCCTGCGGACCGGATCATGGGCTTTTAATTACCTGACTAGCGTCGTGTCTCAGGACCATGCTCAAGCTAATGGAGAATTTGCGCTGAAAGTCTCTGGATCCCGGATCAAGCCCGGGATGACGTTTATCAGGTCCGGGACGACAACCAGGGGCAAGCTCCAACGATGTCGCCCCGGCCTTGAGCCGGGGTCCAGTGGCTTTCTCGGCGGGTAATGACACGGCGCGAGAACACTACTGAGACACGACGTTAGTCAGGTTTAATTATTCTGCCGCTCTCAGCGATAACGCTACTCCGGCAGTCTGGCCATGCCGAGGTTGTTGGTGTCGGTCCCGAACCAGATCGCATTCCGCTCGGCATCGAACACCATGTGGCGCACCGCGCCGGCGCCCGAGGGGATGGGCGTGATGCTGAAGAACTCTTCGGTATCGGGATCGAAGCCGACGAAGCGGTTCGGTTCGGCGTGGGTTTCGACCAGCCAGATACGGCCCTGGCTGTCGTCGGCCAGCGCGTACGGGCCCGAGTCGTTGGCCGGGCTGATGTTCCATTCCTCGAACGCGCCCGACTCGGGATCGTAGACCCCGAGATAACCGCGGGCGTAGTCGTCGTACCAGATGCCGCGATCCGTAATCGCGATGCGGCGCGGACGGGCGTCGGCGCGCGGCAGCTCGATCTCTGTCAGTGTCATGTCCTGCGAGATTCGCGCGATCTTGTCGGTGCCGAGCAGCACAACCCAGACGGAGTCATCCGGCGCGACCTCGATACCGTAGGGCCGCGCGTTTTCGGTGGGGACGTCGACGTGATCGATTTCACCGGTGTCGCGGTTGTAGCGGCCGATCTGGTTGGCCCACTGAGCGGTAAACCATAGCCGGCCCGCTGAATCCTCGGACAGGGTATGCGGGTCCTTCAACTCACCTTCCGGCATCTCGACACGCTTGATATCGCCGGTTTCGGGGTCGATGCGACCCAGGTGCGCGTCCTTGTTGCCGGTGTACCAGATTTCGCCGTCATCGGCGACATAGATCGTGTGCGGGCCCGCGCCCTCGGGCAGGTCGAAGCGCGTCATTTCCTCGGTGGCCGGATCGAACACGGCCGCGTAGTCGCCGGCCTGGCCGACGAACCAGATGCGTCCGTCGTCGGCAACGGCCGGGTCGCGCGGACGGGTATCCTCCCACTCGACGGCCCACTCCTCGATCTCGATCGGGTTGGTCTGGGCCCATGCAGGCAGTGCCAGGAATGTCGCGAGTGCTAAGATAAATACGTTCTTCATTGTTGTTCCCTCCAGATTCGCTTACTTCGTGTCGGACTGCAAACCGGGCCGTCCGGTTCCGTTCCGGTCTCCGGATTACAGCACTCGGCCAAGGTACGCCTTCAACCGTTCCCAGGCCTGCTCGGCCGGCTCACGGTTGGTCTCCGGATCGCGGTCCACATGCAGCCAGAAACCGTGCTGCACATCATCGTAAATGTGGACATCGTTCTCGACACCGGCCTCGCGCATGGCGTCGACGAACGCGTTGACTTCCTCGACCGGAATGCCGCGATCGTTCTCGGCGAAGGTGCCGTAGACCTCGTGATGGATGTGCTGCATCTGCTCCGGGTCGTCGATCAGTGAGCCGTAGAAGATCGCGGTGCCCTCGTGGTTGTCGCTGCCCAGCGCATAGGACAAAGCGATGCCGCCGCCGAAACACCAGCCGATCGCCGCGGCCTGGCCCGTGGCCGGGGTATTGGCCTCGATCCAGTCGACGGCCGCATCCAGGTTGGCGATGATCTTGGCCTCGTCCGCTCGAGCGGCCTGCACCAGCGCAATGTTTTCCTCACGCGAACTGCCTGTCTTTCCGCCGTAAAGGTCCGCGGCGAACGCAATGTAGCCCTGCTCGGCGAACGCATCCGCGGTCTGCTTGATGCGTTCGACCAGCCCGTTCCACTCATGGATCAGGATCACCGCCGGAAAAGGGCCGTCGCCCTCGGGCATCGCCAGGTAACCGGTCGCGGCCGGCTCGCCTTCGAAATAGCTCACGTCCCGGCCCGCGGGCTCGCCGGCGTTGCCGGTAATCGCGCGCAGCATCGCGTCGCTCTCGGCGTCCTGGGAGAAGGCAGGCTGTACGGCGAACGCCAGCAGCAGGAGGACTGAAGTCAGTCGAATCGGATTCATCGTCGGCACCCCGTAATCTGGTTGATAGTCCGCTCGAAGGATAGAGCATGCCCGGTGAACAATCCAATGGGCCCCCACCCAAAGCAGAATTCCCCCGTAGGAGCCTGCTCGCAGGCGAACACACCCAACCGTCAAATCCAAGCCGCATCCCAATACGGCCACTCTCGCACCGAATCCACCAACCCCGCCCGCACCGGATTGGCAATCACATACCGGGCCATCGTCCTCAAGTCCTCATCCCGCCGTACCGCCCGGTCATGAAACCCCCGCTGCCAGACCGGGCCGGTGCACAAACCGGCATCCCGGAGCCCGCGCGTCGTCATCGCCTTCGCCTTCTGCACGCAACGCGACAAATCAAGTGACCCCTCAGGCGCCATCAACCAATGCACGTGATCCGGCATCGCCACCCAGCACCATGTCTTCGCATCGTCATCCATGGCGCCGATCGCACGCGCAAAACACCGTCCGGCCGGAAGAGAATCGAATACATGCCGTCGATCATGGCATGCGACCGTCAACAGATAAGGCCGGTTAACCTCACTAAACCGCCCGACGCGCAAACGATGCTGCTTCGCAAAAGCCATGACAAGCCCGCCCAACCGATTGCGGAATCCTAGCCACCATCCGCTTCGCGTGCAAGCACGCTCCTACAAATTCTCACCTATAGCACCGTAGGAGCCTGCTTGCAGGCGACTGGAATTGCCCGAGGAGGTTCGCCTGCAAATAGGCCCCTACGGCGGGGTATTGCGAGCCAATGCGAAGCGCCACCTTGGGCCGGAAGATGCGGCCGCAAAAAAACCCCGGCCGAAGCCGGGGTTCTATCGATCTTGCTATGAGCAATGAGCGAGCCGGAGCCCGCCGTAACCGCTGTACCTCTACTGCGACCGCCCATCGCCGCGCCACACCAGCACTTTGCTCGGTCGGAGTGCTCGGTGCAGGGTCGCTACAACTGCGCGCTTCTCGGTCACAAATCGCCGGCCTGACACAACGCTGAACGCCATCGCGACGAAGTACAGCGGCCACGACGGGCTTGACGGCTTCCGGTTCAGGGCGGTGATGAGCCTTGAGCGAGCAAACGCAGTGTACGTATTGTGTACATGAGCATTGCCAGCCGGCACGGAACGCCGCATACGGCCGAAAGATTCGGTCCCATAAAAAACCCCGGCCGAAGCCGGGGTTCTTCTCGATCTTGCTATGAGCAATGAGCGAGCGCATTAGCGGATTGCGGTTCAGGGCGGTGATGAGCCGCGGCAGAGCGAGCGCAGTGTACGTTTTGTGTACATGAGCACCGCGAGCCGTGGCGAAGCGCCGCCCAAAGAAAAGCCCCGGCACAAGGCCGGGGCCGATCTTTCTCGATCTTGCTATGAGCAATGAGCGAGGGACTAGAAGATTTCGGTCGTAGGCAAGGCGCGGGACGGCTGGAAAGCGGAGCGTACGTTTTGTGTACGTGAGCATTGCCAGCCGGCACGGAACGCCGCCTACGGCCGAAA
>DATFJJ010000229.1:0-6856 GCA_035269245.1 Wenzhouxiangellaceae bacterium
CCCATGATGATCTTTTCGGCCGGCCAGATGTTTTCGTGCAGCCAGCGCATCAGCGGCAGATCGTCGGCCAGACCTCTGAGCAGCGCCATCGCCGAATGCGTATGCATGTTGATCAGGCCCGGGATCAACACTCGATCAGGCAGTTCGATGCGTTCGGCGCCGGGAAAAGAGGACGCAAGTTCCTCTTTCGCAACAACGGCCGCGATGCGACCGTTCTCGAGGACCACGGCATGGTCTTCCAGCACGCGGCCTTCGGGCACCACCGGCACCACCCAGCGCGGCAAAAGGGCCTGGCTCACTCCTTGACCCGGGATACGTACTCGCCGGAACGCGTGTCGATGCGCAGGACCTCGCCCTCGTTGATGAACAGGGGCACACGAACCGTCGCCCCGGTTTCCATCTCGGCCGGCTTGCCACCGCCGCCGGAAGTATCGCCGCGCACGCCGGGATCGGTTCGCACGACCTTCAGCTCGACGAAATTGGGCGGGGTGACGCTGATTGGATTACCGTTGAACAGCGTGACCTGGCATCGATCCTCTTCCTTAAGCCACTTGGCGCTGTCGCCGACCGCGCTGGCGCCGGCGGCCAGCTGCTCGAAGCTGTCGGGATCCATGAAGTGCCAGAACTCGCCGTCGCTGTAGAGATACTGCACTTCCTTTTCGAAGACGTCGGCGGGCTCGACCGATTCGTTGGACTTGAAGGTTTTCTCGACCACGCGTCCGGTATTCAAGTTGCGCACCCGCACGCGGGTGAATGCCTGGCCCTTGCCCGGCTTGACGAAGTCGGTATCGACAATGTTGTGCGGCTCGCCGTCCAGCAGGATTTTGAGCCCGTTCTTCAGATCGTTTGCGCTGTAATTGGCCATGATTCTCGGCAGTCCTATGTGCGACAGACATAAAATGAGCGATCCCCGCACCCGGCGTAAGTTCCGCGATGACAGGAAACGCAATTCAGCCCGATATGATACCTGCCGAGGCCGGCCTGAAGGTTGCCTCGCACTGGCAGGCTCAGCTGCAGCGGGCCTGGCGCGATCCGGTCGGGCTGTTGCACCACCTGGGACACGACCCGGGCCGCTTCGGTCTGGCGGCGGTCGGAACGTTTCCATTTCTGGTCACCGAGGCGTTCGCGGCACGCATGAAGGCCGGTGACCCGGACGATCCGCTGCTGCGGCAGGTGCTGCCGCTAGCCGATGAAGACCTGGAAACGCCCGGCTTCGGGCCCGATCCGGTCGGCGATGCAGCCAGCCGGGCCGCAAAGGGCGTTCTGCACAAGTACCGTGGTCGCGCGCTTCTGATTACGACCGCCGCGTGCCCGATACATTGCCGCTACTGTTTTCGGCGCGAATTCGACTATGCCTCAGACGGCCTGTCCGGTACCGCTCTGGCCGAGGCCGTCGACTACATTGCCGCGACGACCGATATCGAAGAGGTGATCCTGTCCGGCGGCGACCCGATGATGCTCGGCAATCACAAGCTGCGGCGATTGACCGACGCACTTTCCAGCATCCCGCATTACAGGCGTCTGCGCATCCACAGCAGGATGCCGGTAACATTGCCGGCGCGTGTCGATGGGCAGCTCATCGACTGGATGGAACGCCTGGATCGCCAGGTGATTGTCGTGGTCCACGCCAACCATGCAAATGAATTCGACGAAGAAGTCTCGAGGGCCTTGTCGCGCATGCGCGCAGCCGGCGCAACGATTCTGAACCAGGCGGTGCTGCTTGCCGGCGTCAATGACACGGTGCCGGCGCTGGCACGCTTGATGGAAACGGGTTTCGAGGCCGGCGCGCTGCCGTATTACCTGCACTTGCTGGACCGCGTGACGGGCAGCGCGCACTTCGATGTCGAGCGCGATCGCGCCCTGGCCCTGATCGACGAGCTGCGCAAACAGCTGCCTGGCTACCTGGTCCCGAGACTGGTCGAAGAGCGCGCCGGCGCACCTTCCAAGTTGCCGGTAATTTGACGGCGAGGTGCACTGGTCTTGCTCAGCGGTTGCACGTACCATACTAGCCTGAAAGGGGTCCACGGCAAATCCAAGGAAGCCAGATGACCGAAGTAGTCGATCCGCTGAACGTACTGGCCGTAGACGACGATCCGGGAACCGTGCGCGAGATCGAATCGCTGCTGGGCGACTCGAGGCTGCGTTTTCACTTTGCCGACACATCCAACGCGTTCAGCCGCATCCTGGAAGCCGAGTCAGTGGATCTCGCAGTTGTTCACGTTCACTCGGGCAGCGAACCTTTGCTGGATCCACTTTCGCGCCAGCTGCGTTCCAGCGAACCACCGATTTCACTGATCGCCATGGTTTCGCCCGACGCCGAAGCGGCACTCGCAGCGTCGCATCTGGGCGTTAACGGCTGCGTTCGAATCGACGACCAGCGTTCGGTGGCCCGGGTCATTCACGAGCGTGTCGCGCTTATTCGGGAAAATCGCAGCCAGCGCGAGGCGCTGCGCCAGTCCAGCGATATCCACGAACGCTACAACCTGCTGCTGGAATCTTCCCGCGAGGCCATCGCGTACTTGCATGAGGGACTGCATATCTATGCCAATCCTAGCTATCTCGACCTCTTCGGGTATGCCGATTTTGAAGAACTGGAAGGCTTTTCGATTCTCGACCTGCTGTCGGCCGGGAAAGGGGCAGCCGATCTCAAGCAATTGCTCAAGTCGCTCTCGCGGGGCGACCTCCCGGAAGAAGCCCTGGAGTTGAAAGCCCATCGCGCCGACGGCGAGGAGTTCATCGCCAGCGTGGAATTCGCGCCGGCACGCTACGACGGCGAGGCCTGCACCCAGATCATGATTCGTGAACGGGTCGAGGCCGGCGACAATGCCGAACTCCAGCAGGAAATCGAGAAACTCCGCTCGCACGACATTCTGACCGGTCTGCTCAATCGCCAGGCCTTCATCCGTCAGCTTCAGGACGAACTCGCCAGTCCGCCCGCCGGCCGCCACATGGCAGTACTTCTGGTCGCGCTGGATGAGCATTCCAAGCTGCAGGAAAAAATAGGCGCTGCCGCAACCGACCTGCTGATCCGCCAGACCGCCGAGGCCTTCTGCGAAGCAATCGACGACCAGATGCTGCCGGCGCGCCTGTCCGATCACATACTCGCCGCCCGGATCTGGTTCGAGGAACGTTCAGATGCCGAATCGCTTGCCACGCGCATCATCGAGACCTTTTCCGGCCGAATCCTCGAGATTCGTGACAAGTCGCCGACCGTCACTGCAAGCGTCGGGCTGGCCGTAGGCGGCAACCAGTTGTTCAGCGCCGACGAGTTGCTGGCGCAATCGGAAAGCGCCTTGCGCGAAGCGCAGCGCACCGGCGGAAACAGTTATGTCCGTTATCGCCCGAGCACCGATCCGGCCGACGCCGGCGACGCTGCGCAATGGACCGAAAGGCTGCGGCACGCGCTGAATAACGAGGAATTCCGCCTGGTCCGGCTTCCGATCACGAGCATGGAGGACGACGACTTCCTGATCAGCGAATTCGAATCGCGGATGCGCGTCGACGGCAGCGACGAGATCATCATGCCGGCGACCTTCCGTCCCGCAGCTGTCCAGTCCGGCCTCGCGATCGAACTGGATCGGGACCTGATCCAGAATCTGATTCGGTGGCTGGGCAACCATCCCGAGGAACGGGAGCCAATGCTCGTGCCGCTGAGTGGCCAGAGCCTGGCCGACGACGAATTCATCCTGGAGCTTCAGAACCTCGTCGATGACGACACCCTCGACGGCCGGCGACTGATTCTCGGTTTCCAGGAAACCGAAGTGCGCGAAAGCGTTCGCGAGTTCCAGCGCCTGATCAGGCGACTGGGTGCTCGCGGGGTTCGTTTCGCGCTGCTCGACGTCACGCCCGATGCAAAAGTCGACCTGGTACTGAAGAACGTCGACATCGATTTCCTGAAGCTCGGCGGCGACGTATCGGCAGCGCTGCGCAACAACGAGGTGGCCAGACTGGCGCTCGAGGCGCTTGCCACTGCCGCATCGGATCAGGAAATCCAGGTCATCGCGCCCCAGGTTGAAAACACCACCGACCTGGCAACACTCTGGCAGTTGGGCATCAAGCTGGTCCAGGACGATTTTGTGCGCGACGAGGAAGACTGAGCGCCTACCCAGGCTGTCAATGTTACCGAGAACCCGCCCTGCCTCAGCCCGGCTTATTCATGACCCGACCGTCACGAGACGTTTCCAGGTGCCGTAGCCGGGGCGTTTCGCGACCGAGCGCACCGCAAACGTACTCGCATGTACGGTGAGGATGCGCGACCGAGCGAAACGGCGCGGATACGGTGCCTGGGAGCGCCGCAGCAGGTTGGATCATGAATAAGCCGGGCTCAGAACAGCGCCGGGAATCAGCGAACGCCCTGCTCCAGCGCCGCTATACGCTCTTCCAGGGGCGGATGGCTCATGAACAATCGCTTGAAGCCCATGCCGACCCGGCCGCGAATGCCGAAAGCCTCCACGGCCTCGGGCAACTGGCCGGGCTGCTGGCTGCGCCGCAGCTTCTCCAGCGCCGCAATCATCTTTCCGCGCCCGGCCAGCCGGGCACCCCCGGCGTCGGCGCGGAATTCCCGCCAGCGCGAAAACGCCATCACGATGATGCTGGCGAGAATGCCGAGAACAATCTGCAGCACGATCACCGTGATGAAATAGCCTGGCCCGTAGCCGCGCTCACTGCGAAAAACCGCCCGGTCTATGAGCTGGCCGAGCACTCGCGACAGCAACAGGACAAAAGTGTTGAGCACACCCTGCAACAAGGTCATGGTGATCATGTCGCCGTTCGCCACGTGCGAAACCTCGTGAGCCAGGACCGCCTCCACCTCGCTTTCGTTCATGTGCCTCAGCAGACCGGTACTCACGGCCACCAGCGCCTTGTTGCGCGAAGCCCCGGTTGCGAATGCGTTTGGCTCGTCGGCCTGGAAGATCGCCACGTCCGGCATACCGATACCGGCCTCGCGAGCCTGGCGCTCGACGGTATTCACCAGCCAGCGCTCGACCTGGCTGGTCGGTTGCTCGATAATCTTCGCATGCGTCGACATCAGGGCGATCTTCTTGCTCATGAGGAGCGAAACCAGCGCGCCGCCCATGCCGAAGATCAGCGCGAACAGCAGCATGCCGGCCTGGTTGACGTCGATTCCCTGGGCGCGAAGCCAGGGCTCGGCCAGATTCATGACGAAGCCGAATACCACCAGCACCGCCAGGTTTGTCATCACGAAAAGCCCTACACGCCGCATCGTCCGTTTCCTCGATTGATTTGCACTGAACGCGTTTGACGCCGATATGGATGCCCGGGACGACCAAAACAAGCACGATTCAGGCGAACCCCGGCCGTACCGTGGTCGATTCGCGCCGTCGCCCACCGGACCGCTTCATTTTGGTTCATTGCTGGCGGCAACGGGAAGCTTTTTGCAGGCGCGGTCAAACGGCGGTGCATGGCTGGTTCGGATCGAGGACATCGATCCGCCGCGCGAGGTCCAGGGCGCAGCGAAAAACCAGCTCGAGACGCTGGCGCGTTTCGGCATGGTTCCCGATGAGCCGGTCGTCTACCAGTCGAGCTCATCGGCCCTGCACAACGCAGCGCTTGGGCACCTGCGCGCCAGGGCCCTGGCATTCGACTGCGCCTGCAGCCGCCGCGACCTGCCTTCATCAGGGATTTACCCAGGCACATGCCGCAGCGGGATCCCGCCCGACAAGACGGCCAGAAGCGTGCGTTTCCGCGTGCCGGGGCCACCGGTCGAGCTGATCGACCGCGTATTCGGACAACTCAGCTATCCACTCCGGGAAATCTGCGGCGATTTCGTCATTCGTCGTGCCGACGGCCTTTTCGCCTACCAGCTTGCAGTGGCCGTCGACGATATCGCGGCCGGGGCGACCGAGATCGTTCGCGGCAGCGACCTGCTCGAATCCAGTCCTCGCCAGCAGGTGCTCTTCGAGGCGCTCGATGCGCCGGTGCCGCGCTGGATGCACCTCCCGCTGGTCGTCGACAAAAGCGGCAGGAAAATCTCCAAGTCCACCGGCGCAGATCCGGTGCAGCAAGCCCGGCCGGCGCGCACGCTTGCCGTGGCGCTGGAAGCGCTGGGCCACCGCCCGCCCCCGGGGCTGCGCTCGCTGGAATCGCTCTGGACCTGGGCGATCACCCAGTGGTCGCCGGAACGAATTCCTGTCGATCCGTTCGAAATATGAAGCGCTAGTGCACCCCGCCCAACACTCTGTAACTTTTAGAGCGTGCCTGAGCCGACAGTGCAAGGCGCGACCCGCAGTGAATGGCCAGCCCTTTACAAGGGGCGCAACGCCGCAGTGTCGGCTCAGGTGCGCTCCCGAAGGGCGAGTCGGAGAGCGTTCATCTGCGGCGTTCTGTCTCTTGAAAAGAACGCTGCCATTCCCGGCGAAACAGGCCTTGCAGCTAAACGCTCTCCGACTCGCTAAAAGTTACAGAGTGTTGGGCGGGGTGCACTAAGCCCCCGGCACGGGCGATATACTCGGGTCTGCGTACTGAAACCAATGCCGTCGAATGAGCAGCACATATCTCGATTTTGAACAGCCGATCGCGGAGATGGAGGCCAAGCTGGCCGAACTTCGCAACGTCGGCAGCAGCCACGAACTGAACCTGGACGATGAGATCCGGCGTCTGGAAACCCGCTGCAGGGAGCAGATGGAATCGATCTTTTCGGGATTGACCGACTGGCAGATTTCCCAGCTTGCGCGACATCCCGAGCGGCCTCATACGCTCGACTACATCCCGCTGATCTTCGACCGCTTCGAGGAACTTCACGGCGACAGGCACTTCGGCGACGACCATGCCATCGTCGGCGGTCTGGCCTCGCTGGACGGACGCGCGGTGGTGGTCGTCGGACACCAGAAAGGCC
>DATFJJ010000230.1:0-19261 GCA_035269245.1 Wenzhouxiangellaceae bacterium
CTTATCGCCTCGCTGGTCTTCGTCCGCTACCTGATGCTGCATCGGCAGTGGCAGGTCCAGGTGCGGGCCGAGGCCGGCGCCCGACTCGAGGCGTTGCAGGCCCGAATCCGGCCGCATTTCCTTTTCAACACCCTCAACACCATTGCCAGCCTTGTGCGGAGCCGCCCGAACGACGCCGAGCAGGCGGTGCTGGACCTGGCCGACCTCTTGCGCTCGGGGCTCAGGACCAATGCCACGCATACGCTGGGCGAGGAACTGGAGCTGGTTCGCGGCTATCTGCGCATCGAGTCGCAGCGGCTGGGCGAGCGGATGCGCATCGATTGGCAGATCGACGACAGCCTGCCGCTGGACCAGAGCATCCCGGCGCTGCTGGTGCAGCCGCTGGTTGAAAATGCAGTAGTGCACGGCATCGCAAGATTGCCGGAGGGCGGGCGCCTGGAAATTACTGCCGGGAGCCGGGGAAAAGGCGTCTGGTTCGTGCGCGTGGAAAATCCGTGGCCGGGGCAGGAAGAGAATTCGACGTCATCGGTCGAGGCGCGCGGCAACCGGATGGCCCTCGACAACATTAGACAGCGGCTGGAACTGGCATACGGTGAGCTGGCGTCGCTCAAGATTGACAACACAGCCGATCGGTTCAGTGCCGAAATCCGGGTGCCGGCGGGCGACTGACGACATGCCGTCGGCGACGCCGCGTCTATTTACGGCTTTTCTGCTTCGGTCGTCGGTTCGGGTTCCTGGTCGTTTTCTTCGGGGTGCATTTCAAGCGCTGCGGGCGACGTCGCAAACTGCGGCACGAAATCGCCTTGCTGCTCAAGCGTCAATGATTCGCTGACGGTCATTCGGTAGTACGCGAAAAGCGCGGGGATCAGCGCCGTGCCGGCGATGAAGAACATCAGCGACTCCGGCCCGAGCTTCTGCATGAGGAGCCCCGCGACGATCGGGCCAACGATCGCCCCGACGGCCCACAACAACTGCAACGTGGAAGTGACCTCGAGCACATGCGAACGGTCGAGGTGATCATTTGTGTGGGCTGCGGCCAGCGAATATATGCTGAACGCGAACGAGCCATAGGCAAAACCGCCCAGCATCACCCAGATGAACCCATGGTCGACGGCAATTGCCGCCGACAGCGCGCCTATTGCGGCAAAAGCGCAAGCCCAGGCCAGCACCTTGCGCCGCTCGTGGCCGTCGGAGAACCGGCCCACTGGCCAGAGCATGACGATGCCGCCCAGAATGGTCAGGGCCATGAAGGTGGCCACGCCTGACTTGTCGAGGCCGATAGCAGCGGCGAATACCGGGCCCAGGCTCCAGAACGAGCCCGATCCGAGCCCGGCGAAGACGCAGGCGATTACGCCCAGCGGCGAGATCGAATAGAGCTTGCGCAGGCCCAGCCGGCTGGCCTCGACAATCTGGGGTTCCTTGACTTCGGTCATCGCTACGGGCACCAGCCCCAGCGACAGCAGCACCGAGGCCATCGCGAACAGTTTCAGGTTGTCGATCTCGCCGGTCATCAGCAACAACTGGCCTATCCCCAGGCCGATCAGCGTGGTGGTCATGTAGGCTGAAAATATGTGGCCGCGCTCTTCATTGCCGGCCCGCTCGTTTAGCCAGGACTCGATCGCGATGTACAGGCCGACGATGAAGAACCCGGAAGCCATGCGCAAGACGAACCAGGCCAGCGGATTGACGAGCATTCCGTGCAGAAGGGTCGCGATCGAGGCCAGCGATGCCATTGCGGCGAACACCCGGATATGGCCGATCTGGCGAATCAGTCGGGGAATCCAGAACGTGCCGATTACGAAGCCGACGAAATAGCCCGACATGATCAGCCCGAGTACGGCAGTGGAAAAGCCCTCGACCTGCCCGCGCACGCCCAGCAGGGTTCCCAGCAGTCCGGAGCCGGAAAGAATGATGACAACCCCGAGAAGGAGAGTGAAGACCGAGGCGATTGCGTGCATGGGAAAAATCGGCCGTGTGAGCGTCAATTCACTAGATTATCATCGCAGTCGTCACCGTGGAAGTTATCGTGGAAGCACCGCGCAGCTCGCCTTTGGCCCTTGCCTGCTTGCGGGACAGGGAGATTGGCGCGGGCACCGGTAAAAAACAGGCAATCGATGGAGTTCAGGTTCACATCAAGAATCTTTTCGGGCCCGGCCGGCCCCTGGCTGCGGCTGATGCGCTTCGACCGTCCGATCGGCATCGCGCTGCTGCTGTGGCCTACCTGGTGGGGCCTGTTCATGGCCGGCGGCGGCCGGCCGGAACTCGATAACCTCGTTATTTTCACGCTCGGCGTCGTGGTCATGCGCGCCGCCGGTTGTGTCATCAACGATTTTGCCGACCGCGAACTGGATCCGCACGTGGCACGCACAGAGTCGCGTCCCCTGGCCTCTGGCGAACTCCATCCGGCCCAGGCCCTGAGACTGTTCATCCTGCTGCTGGCGGTTGCATTCGGGCTGGTCCTGCTGACCAACCCGCTGACGGTCATGATGGCTTTCTTCGGCGCCTTGCTGGCCGGCACCTATCCGTTTTTCAAGCGCTTCACGCACTTGCCGCAGGTGGCCCTGGGCACTGCGTTTGCGTGGGCGATCCCGATGGCCTTCGCGGCCGAGACCGGCAACGTCCCCGAACCGGCCTGGTGGTTGTTCGCGCTGAACATAGTCTGGGTGCTGATCTACGACACCGAGTACGCGATGGCCGATCGCGAAGACGACCTGAAGGTGGGCGTGCGCTCCACAGCGATCCTGTTCGGGCGGCTCGATGTGCCCATCATCGCGGCACTGATGGGCCTGCTCGTGGCGGGCCTGATTGTGTTCGGTCTGCGCTTCGTGCCGCACCCTGCCTGGTTTGCCGGCGTCGCGATCGCGTTCGGGCTGATGCAGCATCAGCTGTGGCGAATCCGCAACCGCGAGCCCGAAGCTTGCTTCAAGGCATTCCTGAGCAACCATTGGATCGGGTTCACGCTGTTCGCCGGGCTGCTGGCAAGCCTGCTGATGCGCGGCTGAGGGCGATCCGTTGCGGCCTCCCCACTGCGTTGAAGGGAGGGCCTTGACCAGGGGCGATGTTCAGCCATTCCGGAGTTCGCGAATGTGATACCTTGAGGGCTCCATACGGCGGCGTATGGAACGACCTCAACGCGAGACGACGCCATGCCTTTCTACAAAGCCCCCCTCGAAGATTTCAAATTCCTCTATCACGAATTTCTCGACCTGGACGAGTGCCGGGCGCTGCCGTCGATGGCCGAGGCCACGCCGGACGTGATCGATGCCGTGCTGGAGGAAGCCGCGCGTATCAGCCAGGAAGTGCTGCTGCCATTGAACGAGGTCGGCGACCGCGAGGGCTGCCGGTTCGACGACGGCAAGGTGGCCACGCCAACAGGCTTCGGCGACGCCTACAAGGTCTATACCGAGGGCGGCTGGCCGGCATTGACCACCGATCCGGAGTACGGCGGCCAGGGTCTGCCCAGCTTCGTCGGGCTGGGGCTGTCGGAGATGATCAACTCGGCCAACCCGTCGTTCGCCGCCTACCCGGGGCTCACCCACGGGGCTTACGAGGTGATTCACCACCACGGCACCGACGAGCAGAAACAGACCTTCCTGCCGCCCATGATCGAGGGCCGCTGGACCGGCACCATGAACCTGACCGAATCGCACTGCGGGACCGATCTGGGCATGATCCGCACGCGCGCCGAAAAACGCGAAGACGGCCGCTACAACATCTCGGGGACCAAGATCTGGATTTCCGCCGGCGAACACGACCTGGCCGAAAACATTGTTCACCTGGTGCTGGCACGCACGCCCGACGCCCCGGCCGGCACGCGCGGCATCAGCCTGTTCATCGTGCCGAAGTTCCTGGTCAACGAGGACGGCTCCCTGGGCGAGCGCAACGGCGTGCGCTGCAGCGGTATCGATCACAAGATGGGCATGCAGGCCTCGGCCACCTGCGAAATGATCTACGAGAATGCCGTAGGCGAACTGGTGGCTGAAGAAAACCGTGGGCTGGCAGCCATGTTCACGATGATGAACGCGGCGCGCCTGGTGACCGGCCTGCAGGGCCTGGGCATGGCGGCGATTGCCCAGCAGAACGCCGCCGCCTACGCGCTGGAACGCCTCCAGGGCCGCTCGCTGGGCGGCGCGCGCTACCCGGACAAGCCGGCCGATCCGATCATCGTCCATCCGGACGTGCGCCGGATGCTGCTGATCGGCAAGGCCTCGGTCGAGGGCGCCCGCGCATTGGGCCTGTATACCGGCGTCCAGCTGGAACTGGAGCAGCATCACCCGGACGCGGAAGTACGCGAACGTGCCGGTCATTGGGTGGCGTTGATGACGCCGATCATCAAGGCCTATTTCACCGATGTCGGGTCGGAAGTCGCCAACCTCGGGATGCAGGTCCATGGCGGCGCCGGTTATATCGTCGACACCGGCGTGGAGCAGTTCGTGCGCGACGTGCGCATCACCCAGATCTACGAGGGCACCAACGGCGTCCAGGCGCTGGACCTGGTCGGCCGCAAGCTGGTGGCCAATTCCGGCGAGACGCTGAAGTCGTTCTTCTCGCACGCCGAGAAGCTGGTCGCCGAAACCCCGGAGCCGGAGCTGGCCGAGTTCGTCAAACCGCTGACCGAGGCCGTGGGCCGGCTGCAGCAGCTCACCGGCTGGATCTACCAGCAGATGGCCGGAGATCCCATGGAAGCCGGTGCCGCGTCCAGCGACTATCTCCGGATGTTCGCGCTGACCGCGATGGCGTTCGTGTGGACCCGTCAGGCGGCCGTGGCCCAGCGCAAGCTGGCCGCCGGCGAAGGCCGGGCGAAGTTCTACCAGGCCAAGCTGGACACAGCGCGGTTTTTCATGACGAGGATGCTGCCGGAAACACTGGGCCTGGACGCCCGGATCCGCGCCGGCGCCGCGCCCATCATGGCGCCGGACGACGATATGGGTTAGGTTCCCTGGAAGGCCTCTGAACAGGTCTGCGTGGCCGCAAAGGCGGCCCTGCGTGAGGCTGCGCCAGGTCGCTTGCGTCAGCCGGCGAAACCGCCTTCGAAGTTTGAAGTCGAAGTCGAAGTCGAAGTCGAAGTCGAAGTCGAAAAGCAGCCGCTGCCCGCATGGCCGTGTGATGCATCAGAAACTCGAACCTCTTATGATGATCGCCTGCCATCTCAGACGAGTTTCGCGAAATGAAAAGAATCACGTTCTACCTGCTGACCGCGTTCCTGTGCTTCGGCGGCTCGGTCACCGCCCAGGAAGAAAGCCCCGAGCCAAAGCGCCTTTCTGCCGAGGTCCTGTGGGAGCTCGACCGTCTGGGCGCCCCGGTCGTTTCGCCGCGGGGGCGCTACGTGGTCGTGCCGGCAACGTCCTGGACGGTCGAGGAGGATGAGTCCGAGACCCGCCTGTGGCTGATGGATGCTACCGATTCGCCCGGCCAGCGGCCGATCAGCGCTGCCGGCGCGAGTGCTTCCAGCCCGGTGTTCTCGCCGGACGGTTCGACGCTGGCGTTCATCAGCAAGCGCAATGACGACGACGCCGGACAGATCTACCTGCTGCCCATGGACGCGCCCGGTGAGGCAACGCGGTTGACCGAAGTGCCGACCGGTGTTTCGGCGTTGAAGTGGGTGGGCGAGCACATCTATTTCGTTTCCAGCGTCTGGCCCGACAAGAGCTTCGACGAGATGGCCGAGGCGTTGAAAGCTGAAGAGGAAAGCAAGGTTTCGGCCCACGTCTGGACCGAGATGCCTTACGCGTTTTTCGATACCTGGCTGGACGAGGATCGCGAGAATCACCTGTTCCGGATTCCGGCCACAGGCGGCGAGATTCAGCCGCTGAGTCAGCCTGCGGGGCTTGTTCTGTCGCCTTCCGGCGCCGGCACCGGCGACTACGACGTGTCGCCCGACGGAAATAGCCTTGCCATTGTCGCCGACAGTTCCACCGAAGGTATTTACCCCGATCCCGATGTTTTCCTGGTGGGCATGGGCGAGGGTGATCCGGTCAATCTGACCCAGGGCAATGCCGCACCCGACAACGCGCCGATGTTTTCGCCCGATGGCCAGCTGCTGGCGTTTTCACGCCAGCATATTCCGGGCTTCTACGGCGACCAGCGCAAGTTGATGCTGCACGAGCTGGCGACCGGTCGCACGCGCCTGGTTCACGGCGAGTGGGATCGCTCGGCCGACGGGCTGGTGTGGTCTCCGGATTCGGCCGGGCTGTTCGGCGCCATCGATGATGCCGGCACCCGCCGGGTGTACTTTCTGCCGCTAAGCGGTGCCAACCCGGTCGCCATTACCGACGCCACCAACTACGACGCGCTGTCTATTGCCGAAGACGGCACGCTGGTGGCGCGCAATCAGAGCTTCGTTTATCCGCCGCGCGTCGTTCGCGTCGACGTCGAAGCCGGCGCCGGGGAGCGGCTGGAGACATTCAACGACGAGCTGCTGGCCGACGTCGACATGGGCACTTACGAATCGGTGAGCTATGCGGGCGCCGACGGGGCCGAGATCCAGATGTGGGTTCACTACCCGCCGGGCTTCGATCCTGAGCGCAAGTATCCGCTGTTCCTGCTGATCCACGGTGGGCCGCACGGCGCGATCTCCGACATGTTCCACTTCAGATGGAATGCCCAGACCTTCTCGTCGTGGGGTTATGTGACCGCATGGCACAACTTCCATGGTTCATCCGGCTTCGGCCAGGACTTCACCGATTCGATCAACCCGGACTGGATGACCAAACCGTATGCCGACACCATTGCGGCGGCCGAGTGGTTCATGGAAAAGCCCTGGATCGATACCGGGCGCATGGTCGCCGGCGGCGGCAGCTACGGCGGCTACCTCTCGACCGTGCTGCTGGGCCGCGATCATCCGTTCAACGCGCTGCTTATTCATGCCGCGGTCTACGACCTTTATGCCCAGACCTCGGCCGATTTCGCGGTCCACGATCAGCGCTTCGGTCCGTACTGGGAAAACCCCGAGCTGTACCGAGCGATCTCGCCGCACTACTTTGCCGACCGCTTCGACACCCCCAGCCTGATCATTCACGGCCAGAAGGACCTGCGCGTACCGGTCGGGCAGGCGTTCGAACTGTTCCGCACGCTGCAGACCCGCGGCGTGGAGTCGCGGCTGGTCTACTACCCGGACGAAAACCACTGGGTGCTCAAGCCGAACAATTCGCTGCACTGGTACGGCGAGGTGCGTGACTGGGTTCAGCGCTTCGCCGAGCCGGGGCCGCAGGACACGTCGCCCTGAGCAACGTGCCGCTGGACAGACCGGGACTGCGGGC
This sequence comes from Wenzhouxiangellaceae bacterium, assembly GCA_035269245.1. GTDB lineage: Bacteria > Pseudomonadota > Gammaproteobacteria > Xanthomonadales > Wenzhouxiangellaceae. Next base: position 7,260 of record DATFJJ010000230.1, read on the forward strand.
GTAGACTACCGAGTAGTACCTAGTAATAACTCCGGAGGATGTACACCATGGCGACGTCGATCAAACTGGATGACGAGTTGAAGGCGCGCATCAAGCAGCTCGCCGATGCCCGGCGCCGCACGCCTCACTGGGTCATGCGCGAGGCGATTCAGGAGTACGTCGACCGCGAGGAAGCGCGCGAGAACTTCGTCCGTGAGGCCGAGGCTTCCTGGCGGGCATTTCAGGAGACAGGGCGGCATCTGAGCGGTGAGGAAGCCAGGGCCTGGCTGAGCACTTGGGGCACGAATGAAGAGAAGGCCATGCCTGAGTGCCACGAGTAGTCATCACCGAGGCTGCGGTGCTGGGATTGGAGCGCTGCAGACGGTTTCTGGCCGACCGAAATCCGGTCGCTGCACGTCGTGCTGGCGAAGCGATCGAACGGCATTTCCTGCTTCTGGAAGCAACGCCCGAAATCGGCCGGCCGTTTCGCGAGCGCCTCGAGTGGCGCGAGCTTTTGATCGGTTTTGGAGACTCCGGCTACACGGCCCTGTATTGTCACAAACCGGAGCTCGATGCCGTTTATGTCCTGGCGTTCCGGCATCAAAAGGAAGCGGGCTACTGATCCGGTCTCTCGTAACCCCAGCGCCGTAGCCATTTGCCCCAGGCCTCGTCGACCTTGTCGAGCGTTTCGGCGTCGAACCGGTGCGGGTTCTTCTCGTAGCCGTGGATGCTTTCCAGGTAGGCCGCGAAGCGTGGCGCCTGGTCCTCGAATGCGCCAAGCCCGAGCTGGTCGTAGATGCGCTCCAGGCACGCCAGCGGCTGCGCGTCCAGGTCGGCGTAGGCAATCTCGATGAACTGGTTCTCCGGAAGATCCGCAGTATCGGCGTACAGGCGTTCGAGCATACGCGGGTAGGCATCCAGGATCACCGGTTCGGCCGCGTCCGCATCGAACGGCTGAAGGGCATAGGCCGGCAGGAGTTTCTGGTAGAAATTGCAGGTCGAATCGAAGACCACGTACGGGTTGCGGTGTATATGGACGAAGCGCGCGTTGGGCCACAGCGACCGCAGCCAGGCGACGTGGCCGGTGTAGATGGGGTTCTTGACCAGCAGCGTGTCGCCGGGCATGTTCAGCAGCAGCTTGCGGCAGTAGTGCTTCAGGCGGCGCGAGCGCCGAGCCAGTGCTTCCGGTGTCACGCCGTTATCGTCGGGAAACGCGCCGCGCTCGAAGTGTTTGGCCAATTTTTCGGGAAAATACAGGGCGTGATAATAAGAAAGCCCCTGCATGGAGGCCAGCGCGATCTCGTCTTCCTGCGGCGAGTCGGGGTTGACCTCCACGTTGTCGATCAGCCGGCTTTCCGGCAGGGCGCGCTTGAGCAGCGGACGAAGCGCGCGCCCCAGCAGCAAAAAGTCCCAAGGCAGGCCGGTGGCGATCGGGTCGGGCCAGGCAAAGCGCGGATCACGGCTCATCAGGTTGAACAGGTGGGTGGTGCCGCTGCGCCAGTGGCCCAGGATGAATACCGGCGCCGGCATGTCCGCGAGAGGATCCTCGCGCAGGCCGGTCCAGGCGCGCTCGGCCAGCGAAAGCGGCGCCCGCGCCAGCGCGGCGCCGAAGAATGCCATCAGCCTGGGCCACATAGACGGCGGCATCCGGTTGGTTGCAGCCAGGCGAGCCAGCGTGCCCGGGTCGGCGCCCAGCAGCGGATGGTTCCACGTAGCCTGCGGTTTTTGCAATGGCATATGCTTGATTCCGGTTTTGTCCCAGGACCTCTCAATGATGGCAGACTGGAACTGAAATGACCGCAATGGCTTTCGAAGCGATCGGATATTTGTGAGCATGACGAATCTTGTAACCGGCGGCGCCGGCTTCATCGGGTCGCACCTGGTGCGGCTGCTGCGCGAGCGGGGCGAATCGGTGCGCGTGCTGGACCTGCGAGAACCGGCGGCCGGCGTGGCCGGTGTCGAGTACCAGCAAGGGTCGATCACCGACGCCGCCGTCGTTCGCGCGGCTACCCGCGATTGTCGCCGCGTGTTTCACCTGGCCGCGCACGCGGGCCTCTGGGCATCCGACAAGCACGAGTTCGTTTCGATCAATGTCGGCGGTACCCGCAATGTGCTGGAAGCCGCGCGCGAGGCTGAAGTGGAGACCGTGGTGCATACGTCAACCGAGTCCATCCTGATCGCCATGGGCCGCGGGCGCTCGCCGCAGCGGGTCGACGAGCGGACCACCTGTTCGGAAGCCGAGATGGCCGGGCCGTACTGTGTCGGCAAGCTGCTGGCCGAACGCGAGGCGCGTGCGGCCTTCGAACATTACGGCCAGCGCGTGATCATCTGCAACCCGACCGTGCCTGTCGGCCCCGGCGATCACTGGCTGACCCCGCCCAGCCGGATGTTGCTGGGATTTCTGAATCGTCGTTACCCGGCCTATATGCCGACCACGCTGAACCTGGTGGACGCGCGCGACGTAGCCCTGGGGCACCTGCTTGCCGCCGAGAAAGGCGAACCGGGGGGACGCTACATCCTGGGCGCGCACGACATCCAGCTCGCAGATTTGTTGCAGCAGCTCCAGCGGCTTTCGGGTATTCCCATGCCGCGGCGAATCGTGCCCTACCGGCTGGCCTGGCTGGTGGCGCTTGTCTCGGAATGGCTGGCCGACCATGTCACGCGCCGGCCGCCGAGCGCGCCGCTGGCCGGTGTTCGCCTCGGCGGAATCCCGGTGCAATTCGACAATCGGCGCACGCGCGATGCGCTGGGCTGGCGGCCGAGACCGCTGGTTGAATCGCTGCGCGATGCGCTTGCCGATTACACGGATCGCGGGTTGTTCGTGCTGCCGTCGCGTCAGCAGCCGAAGCGAGCCCGGTAGCCGGCGAACCGCTCGGCCTGCTCCTCGGCGTCCAGGCCGAACTGTTCCAGTGAATATTCATGCGCGCCGTGCTTGTCCTTGGGATTGGCGGCCAGGAAGTCGCGCATGGCCTGTTCGGCTTCGGGCGTCAGTTCGCGATCGAACCGGGCGTAGATCGTCTTCACGGTTTCGATAGGGCTGCCGACGACGGCGCGGTAGTCGATATCGATGAAACGACTGGCCGGGAGCCGGTCGTTTTCGCGCTGCTCGAGCGCCTTCAGCAGGCCCCCGCCCCAGCGCTCGGACATCTCGCGGCCGATAGCCGACGGGTCGGCGCTTTCGCTGAAGGCCGCGCGCAGCATGGTGCTGAGGCTGGCTAGCGAGGCCATCACTTCCAGCGGGTTGCGGTGGGTCTGGACGATGCCGGCGTCCGGGTAGACGGCCAAAAGCTCGGCCAGGCCGAACAGGTGAGCCGGCGCCTTGAGCGCCCAGTGCGAGCCGGGTCGCTGCCACTGGAGGTGCTGAAGGAACCGTTTGTGGTGATGGTAGATACCATGCTTGTCGCGTGCCTCCAGCCAGCGCTGGTAGTCCGGCACGTAGTGAGTGGTCTGGAACTCGTAGCTCTGGAGTGTATGGCTGTCGATGGCGATGCATTCCTGCGGCAGTTTTGGGGCCAGCGGATGCATCACGCGGAAACCGGGCGCGAGGCGCTCCATCCATGCCAGTTCGCGCCCGGCGCGCCTGATCCGCTTGTTTTCGCTGCCTTCGCTCGGTGCCGGATGCATGACTTCCCAGGTCTCCGGCACCCGGTTTTCAGGGTCTTGCGCCAGAAGCATGTGCAGCAAGGTCGTGCCCGTGCGCGGCAGGCCGACGATGAACAGCGGGGCCGGTACGGGCTGCGATCCGATGTCCGGATGCTGCGCGCGGTCGCGCGCCATCCAGAGCCGGTTGGCCAGCAGGTCGACCAGGTGACGGTGCGCGGCAATCTGTCCGATCGAGGTCAGCCGGGCATGTCGGCGGTAGTCCTCGGTGAGCCTCTCGAGTCCGGTGCGCCATTCGTCGTCGGGCCCGAAATCATCACAGCCGGCGCGCGCTTCGGCCTGCCGAACGATTTCGTCGGCGTGCAGGCCGGCAAAGCGCAAGCCGGCGCGGCGGGCCAGGCCTGCGCCGGCGTTGAGTGCGCGCACCCAGGCCGCAGCCCTGGGGGTCGTCGCGTTCACGCCTGGTTTCATTGATCGACCCCGGTTTCGCGCAGACTGCCGAGCGTCGCGCGCCCGCTCTCGATCTGCCAGGCCAGCAGGCCTGGCAAGCCCAGCAGAAGCTCGCGCACGCGCTTGGCCAGCGCCAGTGCCAACGCCGCACCTGCCGGCAGACCCAGCAACGCGCCGAACACGATGAATCCGCCTTCCTGCACGCCTACGGCACCTGGAATCGCGAACGCGGCGGTGCGCAGTGCGCGGCCGAGGCTTTCCAGCAACGCGGCCTCGACCAGGCCTACCGGCGTGCCCAGGAAATACAGCGCCAGCCACACCTCGCCGATGCCGACGAACCAGGCCAGCAGGTGCAATGCCGCCGACTGATACAGCGCGCGGCGATGGCTGTAAAGTGCAGCGATCATCTTGTCCATGGCTTGCGCGCCGCCGGCCAGCGCCTGCCAGTCGGGCCGCTTTGAAATCCGCTTGAGCAGCGCTGTCAGCATCGAGAACAGCCCGCGTTTCTGCACCTGGTAGAAGCCCGCGATGGCCAGGGTCATGACCGCGGCGCCGGCCAGCACCGAACCGGCGATATCGCCGGAGCCGAGGTGCCACAGCAGAAGCATCAGGCCGAGCAGGGTAAAAAGAATTTGCGTGGAGACGGTCAATGTCACGTCGATCACGACGCTGGCGCCGGCCAGGTCGGTACTGATACCGCGCCGCATCAGCGCGCGCACCTTGACCAGGTTGCCGCCGATCTGCATCACCGGCAGCAAGTTGTTGACCGACTCCTGGAGCCAGCGGGTCCAGATCGCGGTACCCGCGCCGATGCGCGCTTCCGGCTTCATCAACTGGCGCAGGGCGAGGCCGTCGCAGCTCATGGTCAGCACATGCCAGCCGGCAATGGCCAGGAGTCCAAATCCGGCCGCGGCCAGTGCGGATGCAAGCTCGCCTACGCCCTGATGCACGATCAGCGAGATGAACAGGACGAGTCCCAACAGGCCGAGAATGCGGACCAGCAACTTGATGCGATTCATGGCGGGTGCGTGTCCTGTGCGGCGGTTCTGCTCAGGCGACCTGGCGCGTTCCGGCCGGTTCGGCAGCGGTCTTGCGGAACCAGACCATCGCGTCGTGCAAGGCTTCATCGGCGGGTCGCGGCGCGTAGCCGAGTTCGCGTTTCGCTCTTTCGCTGGAAAAGAACATCAGCTTCCGGGCCAGCTTGATGCCGGTGACGGTCAGACGGGGATCGTCGTTGCGGGTCAGGCGCGCCCAGCATTCGCTGATCCAGGCCATGGGCAGCACGAGCCCGTGCGGCAGGCGCACCCTGGGCGCAGGCTGCCCGCTCATCTCGGCCAAGCGGATCAGGATGTCGCGCAGGTACAGATTCTCGCCGCCCAGAATATAGCGCTGACCGACTTCTCCGTGCCGCATGGCCAACAGGTGACCGTCAGCCACGTCATCGACGTGCACGATATTGAGGCCGGTATCGACGTAGGCCGGCATGCGGCCGGTGATCGCGTCGAGCACCATGCGACCGGTTGGCGTCGGGCGCAGATCTCGCGGACCCACCGGTGTGGAGGGGTTGACGATCACCGCCGGCAGATCATGCTGCTCGACCAGGTGGACAACCTCGCGTTCGGCCAGGAATTTGCTGCGCTTGTAGGCGCCGCACATGTCTTCGAGGTTGGACGGGACATGCTCGTCGGCCGGGCTGCCGTCATCGCACAGGCCCAGCGTGGCGACGCTGCTGGTATAGACCATGCGCCGGCAGCCGGCGTCGGCCGCGGCCAGCAGCACATTGCGCGTGCCCTCTATGTTGGCTTTGTCCATGGCGGCCGGGTCACGCACCCAAAGCCGATAGTCGGCCGCGACGTGATAGAGCGTGTCGCAATTGGCCGCAGCACGCTTGAGCGAGGCCGGATCGGTCAGGTCGCCGGTCACACGCTCTACGTCCAGCCCGTCGAGGTTGGTGTGATCGCGACCGGCGCGCACCAGCGCCCGAACCGACTCACCGCTGTCGAGCAATCGGCGGACGACCGCGGACCCGACAAAACCGGTACCGCCGGTGACCAGGGCGGTCATCGTCCCGGGCTCGGTGTCGCCGTGCCGGCTGCGCGGCGCACGGCACTGCGCGATTGAATGAATTCGGACATGAGCTGGCCTTGACTCTGGCGGGCGGGCAATTCCAGCTTACGAGTTTAGCATCGCTCCTGGCCGGGATCAGTCGGCCCGGCGGTCGCCCCGACCCAGCATGGCGGGCAGGAACACCAGCGTGGCGACGACCATCAGCGCAAGGCCCATGGCCAGGATGATGCCGAGGCTGGCGGTGCCGCTGTGCGGCGAGAACGCCAGGTTGCCGAAGCCGCCGGCGGTGATCATCGCGCCGACGACAATCGCCCGTGCGGTGGCGGTCTTGAGCACGTTGCCGTCCGGCAGCAATCCGGCCCTGTGGCGCGTCACCAGGTGGATGCCGTTGTCAACGGCCACACCCAGCAGCAGCGGCAGCGCAACGACATTCGCGAAATTGAACGGCAGATCGATCCAGACCATCGTCGCCACCGTCAGCAGGCCGCCGAGCGCCAGCGGCGCCATCACCTTGGCTGCGGAAAGCGGATGTCTGAGCGTGGCCAGCAGCAGTATCGATATGCCGATCACGGCCCAGACCAGCGCCTGCTGGAAAGCACTGGTGATCGCCCGGCCGGCCTCGAGCTGGATGACGGGCCCGCCGGTCGCGCGCTCACCGGCCACCGACAGCACATCTTCGGTAAATTCCGCCTGACGTTCGAAATCGAGCACGTCGACGGCCGGAAAGACTTGCAGCAAACGAGCGCCTTCGCGGCCGCGCCACTGTTCCACCAGCCACTCCGGCAGGTCCTCGGTGGTGATCGGCTCGGTTGCCTGGAGGCCTGCGCTCAATCGGCCAAGCGTCGGCTGCATGCCGGCGGTCAATGTCCGGTTGACCCGTGACGCCACCGCCGCGGCATCGGGCCCGTCCAGCGCCTGCTCAAGCCGGGACAGGTTTCGCGACAGACTGGAAGTGGTCGGGCTGTCGGTATCTTCGAGCGCATCGGCGAGGTTTTTCGCAGCGTCCGTGAGGGCAGCGACGGAGAGCGGCTCGGTCTCCCAGTCGGCGTCGATCACGCCGGGGCCCAGCACCCAGCCCATGTCCTCGAGCATGAAAAGCTTCTCGTCCTGGTCGTCCGGAATGAAGCTCTGGAGCGAAACGGCGCGCGCGACCGTCGGCAGTTCGTCCAGACGCTGGCGCAGCGCCTCGGTTTCAGCCTCGTCATCCATCAATACCTGGATATTCCGGTAACCGGCCTCGCCGCCGGCCAGCAGCTCGCGGATGGTCACCACCGATTCCGACTGCGGATCGCGCACGTTGAGCGGGTCGCTGTCGAAGCGGAGTTGCGGCAGTGCCGGCAGTGCCGCGAGGATCAGCACGATGCCCAGACCGAGCACCAGCCGGCGGCGCTGCAGCGGCAGTTCGAGATGGCTGCGCCAGCCGCGATCGTGGTCCGGTGGCGAACCGGTCACCCGGGGCTGGATCAGCGCCAGCATCGCTGGAAGCGCGGTGTAGCTCAGCAGCAAGGTGACCATCATGGCCACACCGGCAATAAGGCCCAGTTCGGCGATGCCGGAAAATGCGGTCGGCACGAAAGCGAAGAAACCCAGCGCCGTGGTCACGGCGCTCAGCGTCAACGGGTACAGCAGAAACCGCCCGGCGCTGATGGTCGAGCGCAGTGCCGCCGTTCGACCGGCCGGTTCAACCTGGGCGATCTCGCGGTAGCGCAACAGGTAATGCACGGCGTAGTTCACGCCCAGGCCGATGTAGAGCACGACGAAGCTCACCGAGATCAAATTGACCCGACCGATGGCCACTGCGGCGAAACCGGCGGTGATGATCAGCCCCAGCGCAAGATTGACCAGCGCAATCAGGCTCAGCGATACCGAGCGCAGTCCGGCCAGCATCACGATGGTCACCGCGATCAGTGCCAGCATACCGGTGAGGCCTGCACCTTCGATGACGCTTCGCATCTCCTCGTAGCCCAGCGCCGCGCTGCCCGTGAAGCGCAGACGCACCGGCCCCTGGTCCAGGCCAAGCCGGGCGCGCATGCCGTGCATGCGTTCCATGACCTGGCGCGCGGCCAGCACGCGGTCGTGATCCAGTACCGGGTTGATCAACAGAATTTCTCTGGCGCGGTTCTCGGACGCAGCGCCGCCACCCAGCAATCGCTGCCAGGACAGGACCTGCGGCGCGCCGGCCAGCGCGGCGTCAATGGCTTGTGCGACCTGGCGGTGGAGGTGCTGGACGTCGAAGCCGGACGGGATGGAGTTGCCGTTTTGGCCGCCCTGATCACGCTCGGCGATCTGTGCCAGCAGATCGAACAGCGCCGCAGCATCGGTCCGGCGGGCCAGCCGTCCGAGCAGCGGCTGGGCCGCGGTCAGTCTCTCGCTCAGTGCTTCGAGTTCTTTGAGCGACAGAAACAGCAGCCCGTTGTCGGCAAAGAATTCGCTGCCGGCCGGCCAGCTGACCGAGTTGACCACCTCGGGCAGCGCCGCGAGTTCGCGCCGCACCTGTCGGGCGGCCAGCGTGGCCTGTTCCGGCGTGGGCGCCTCGACGACCGCCAGCAGGTTGTTGTCCAGGTTGGGAAATTCGGCGCGCAGGCGTTCGTCGGTCTGGCGAAACGGGAGGTCCTCGTCCAGCATCGCGATCGGATCGCTGTTGACGCCGAGCAGGTTGACCGCAGCCAGGCCCGCCAGGATCGTCAAGGCGAGGCACGCGGCCAGCACAAGGACCGGGTGCCGGGTGACCCCGGTCAGCCAGCGTTCGGTCCTGGAATGCTGGTTTCCGACTTCAGCCACTGCGTTGGGATTCGATCGAGTCCCGGATATGCGCGATGACCGCCTCGAAGTCCTCGTTTCCGAGGATGCGCTGGTATTGCGTGCGCTTGATCGCCAGGTCGCTGACACCGTCGGTAATGATGGTGACGATCTGCCACTGCGAGTCGTCGCGGGTCATCAGGTAGTCGAACGCGATCTGCCTGCCGCTGCCGGTGGTGAGCCGGCGCTTGACCACGGCGCGATCCTCGCTTTGCTGCCGGACCGCAACCGGATCGAAGGATTCACCGCCGAATTCCTTGAACTGACTGGCGTAGGTGGCCGCGCTGAGGTCTAGAAAGGTCTGCTTGAACTCCGCGCGCTGCGCGTCTTCGAACGATGCCCAGTCGCGCCCGAACAGGTAGCGGCCCATGCGGTCGACGGCCATGATTTCGTCAAGCAGCGGACGCAGCGTTTCGAATCGCTCCTCGAAGGTCATCGAATCGCCGGCTTTCATGTTTTCGATCAGCGCGGTCTCGAGACGCGCGACCGTCTCTTCGGGCGGCGCTGTGTCGTCGGCCGGCGCCTGGGCAGAAAGTGCGGTGCCGGCGAAAATGAAGCAACACAGGATATTTCGTAGAAGTATTTTCATGGTTGTGTCTTGCAGGGAATCTGATAAGTAGACCACGCGATTCCTGAATCGATCACGAACGAGCGCATATGGGCGCGGGAATCAGGCCGCCTCGGCCACTTGCTGACCGTCTTCGCACTCCAGCCGCTTTCCGAGCAGAAGGTCGGCGGCCTTCTCGGCAATCATGATGACCGGGGCGTTGGTATTGCCGCCGATAAGCGTCGGCATGACCGATGCATCGATGACCCGTAGGCCGTCGATGCCGCGAACCCGCAGCTCGGGGTCCACCACTGCCGCGTCGTCGCTGCCCATGCGGCAGGTCCCGACCGGATGGTAGATCGATTCGGCCTTGCTTCGGATGAAGCCCAGCAGGCCGTCCCGGTCTGTGATTTCGTTGCCGGGGTAAATTTCATGCGCGCGGAACGGCTTGAACGCGGGCTGGGCCAGTATTTCACGCGAACAGCGAATGCATTCGAGCATCATTTCGAGGTCGGAAGACGCCGAGAGATAGTTGGCGTAGATCGCCGGCGCCTGGTCCGGCTCGGTAGAGCGCAGTTCGATGCGCCCGCGACTTTCGGGTCTGAGGTTGCAGGCGTGCAGCGTGTAGCCGTCGCCCGGCAGACGGTTGCGGCCATGGTCGTCCAGCAACGCCGGCACGAAGTGCATCTGGACGTCGGGCCGACGGCCGTCGCTGAGGCCGCTGGCCAGAAATCCGCCGGCCTCGGCGATGTTGGATGTGCCGATGCCTTCGCGATAAAGAAAATATTTCAAGCCCACCATCAGCTCGTTGAGATTGTCGTATGTCACCGGCTGCGAGCAGCGGGTCAGGGTCATCACGTCCAGGTGATCCTGCAGATTGGCGCCCACGCCTTCCAGTTCATGCGCGGCCTTGACCCCGGCCCGCTCCAGCATGCGCGCCGGGCCGATGCCCGAGAGCATCAGCAGCTGGGGCGAGTTGATGGCGCCGCCGCACAGCAGCACCTCGCGTCCGGCATGGACTTTCCTCGTCACGCCGAGGCGCCGGTACTCGATGCCGCTGGCACGCTGGCCCTCGAACAGGATGCGCGAACTCAGCGCGCCGGTGCGCACGGTCAGATTCGGGCGCTTCCTCACAGGATGCAGATAACCGCGAGCGGTGCTGCAGCGTCGCCCGTTGCGCTGAGTCACCTGGTAAAGCCCGAAGCCGCGTTGCACCGTGCCGTTGAAATCGACGTTTCGATAATACTCTGCCTGCTCGGAGGCCTGGATGAACACCCTGCTGAGTTCGTTGACGTGTTGCAGGTCGGATACGCCAAGCGGGCCGTCGGCACCGTGCATCTCCGATTCGCCGCGGCCCTGGTCCTCGGCGCGGCGGAAGTAGGGCAGAACGTCCTCGAAGCCCCAGCCGGGGTTGCCCAGCTCGCGCCAGTCGTCGTAATCGGTCGCGTGACCGCGCACGTAGCACATCGCGTTGATGGAGCTTGAACCGCCCAGCACCTTGCCGCGCGGCCAGTAGAGTCGGCGGTTGTTCAGGTTCGGCTCCGGCTCGGTTTCATAGCTCCAGTTCAGCGATTTGAACCTGACCAGCTGCGCCAGCCCGGCCGGCATGTGGATAAACGGATTCCAGTCGCGTGGACCGGCTTCCAGCAGCAACACGCGGCAGGTCGGGTCGGCGCTCAGGCGATTTGCCAGTACGCAGCCGGCCGAGCCTGCGCCGACGATGACGTAATCGAAACTCTCGGGCATTCAAGACTCCTGTACTGGGCTCGGGGCCGCTTCGCGCGTCCGGATCATGCTTCGACTGCCGGATTGCAGCGACGCTCGTGCACGGCAGGTCGCCATTCCGGCAGGCGCGCCGTTTCGAGGATCCAGTTTCTATTCGGTACACCTCCGAAGATACCGCATTGGGCGTCGCGAAAATACGAACCGCGGTCAAATTCGCGGCACTTCGGCGGTTTCCGGTTGTTTGTATTTTCGGTCCACCGGCGACCCGAAACCGGCCGGCAAAAGGCCTGTTTGCGCTGCAGTTCGTGACGCATATCGCATATTCGTAATATGTGACAGCGCATTCATTGTATTCCGGTCATACTTGGAAGGTTGATCCACTGAATCAGGGATAAAAAACGTGCCTTTAACTCGCCTGGGACTTGGCAATCCGGTCGCCGTCGCCGTTGGCTGCATCCTGCTGGTGATTTTCGGGTTGATCAGCCTGGTCCGCCTGCCGGTTCAGCTCACGCCCAATATCGACCGCCCCACGATCTCGATTTCCACCGGCTGGCGCGCGGCGGCGCCGGCCGAAATCGAATCGGAAATCGTCGAGCCGCAGGAAGAACAGCTGCGCGACGTGCCGGGGCTCAAGCGAATGAACTCCACGGCCAGCCAGGGCCGGGGTTCGATTTCGCTGGAGTTCGATGTCGGCGCCGACCTGAATCGCGCGCTCATCGCGGTCATCACCCGGCTGAACCAGGTTTCCCGTTATCCCGCCGACGTCACGGAGCCCAGCGTGCGCGTGGGCTCGGATCAGTTCGGCGACACCATGGCCTGGTTCGGCATCATTCCC
>DATFJJ010000231.1:0-7387 GCA_035269245.1 Wenzhouxiangellaceae bacterium
CGCCGCAGCAGGGCCGGCTTTTTTCATGGCGTCGGCAGCGACTCCGCAAGGACGATGGCTACGGCGTTCGCCGCCGCCTCTTGCTCTAGGTTAAGGGCAATACGGGTGCATGCGCTTATCGTCATGGCCATGAACGGACCGGCAACAAGGTGGGCGTCGAGCAGCTGGTCCCGCGACCGAGGCACACCTACCGCGCGCCCGACTGCATCAAGCCGGCGATCGCGCGCGGACCGACCCGAGGCGACGACCTGCGATGGACAAGATCATCGACCCGCTGTTCGAGCTGTCGCCGCTGACGATCTATCTGCTGCTCGCGGCGTTCTGCTGGACCGAGGCGGCGTTCTTCCTGGGCTTCATCACGCCGGGCGAACTCGCCGTGATCACCGGCGGAATCCTGGCATCGCGCGCCGACGTCGAGTTCGGGATTCTCCTGATCGTCGTCAGTTGCGCGACGATTGCGGGCAACGCCACCGGCTTCTTCCTCGGGCGGCGCTACGGCGATGGCGTGCTGGAATCGAACATGATGCAGCGGTTCCTGAGCCATCCGATTCGAAAAGCACGCGCGTTCATGCGCGAACGCGGCGAATGGGCCATTGTTCTCGGCCGAGTCTCGACACCAACGCGCGTGATGACACCGTTCCTGGCTGGCGCCTCCGGCCTGGCGTACCGGCGCTTCGTGATCTTCGACGTATTCGCCAGCGTGCTCTGGGCGACCTGCTTCCTGACGCTGGGCTATCTGCTGGGCGCGTCCTGGGACCTGATCGAGGACATCAGCGGGGCGGCCAGCGCCCTGGTTGTGCTACTGGTCTTCGTGGCGCTGCTGATCCGCTGGATCGCCACCTGGGTTGCGGCGCACAAGACGCGCGTTCAGGCGTTGTTCCGGCTCGCGCTGCGGGCCACCGGAACGCGCGGCCTGGCGCGCATGCTGGCGCCCGGCTTCCGCTGGACGCGCCGGCGATTCGATCCGCGGCTGGCCCAGGGTCTGAACCTGACGGTGTGCTTCGCCGCGCTTCTGGCCGCGATTGCCGGCATCGGCGTGGTGTTCAGTCAGAGTCAAGCCGTCTGGGGTCTGGCACGAATCGATTTTCCGGTCCTGGACTGGATGACCGACGCACGGACCGAGGACGCCGTTGCCGCCGCCCGGCACGTGCTGCGCGCATTCCACTGGCCCGGCGTTGTCGGCATCGTGGTGCCGGTCGTTGCCGTGGTCCTCTGGTCGACGGACTGGGCAGCGGCCATGCGCTTCGCGGCCGGAATCCTCGGCGCGACGGGCGGCGCCTTCGCGCTCGATCGCTTCGTGCTCGAAGGTCACGTGCCCAGCGCCGAGTTCCCGGCCGTCTCGGTCAGCGCGGCAGCGGCGCTGGTGGTTCATGCCACCGCCCTGGTCGCCCGCGTCCGCAGCTGGGGAGCCGGCGTTGTCTGCGGCGCCTTCGGAGCCTTCGGGCTCGTGCTCGTTGCATTGGCAGGCATCGTTGCCGGATGGGCCGCGCCGTCGGGCATCACGCTCGGTCTGGCGATGGGCCTGGGCTGGGCGGCGTTGCTGGAACTGCCGTGGGCGGCTCGCCCTGCTGCCGGCGCGCCCGAAGCGAGCGACGAGGACGGCGTCGATGCCGGGTCATCGACCGGAGGCGCGACTTGAGGCCCCGATTTAGGGCCGGAATTCTTCGAGGAAAGGACCTTCGATGCACGAAGGCCGTTTCCGTGACTCACCCTTGTGACCAAGGAGCTTGATATGGCAACCGCCACTGAAAAGGAACTGCAGGAACTGAAAGCCGAATTCGCGACGCTGAAGGAAGAGCTTGCGAGCATCGGCGACACCGTCGGACGGATCGCGCACAGCGCGAAGGACGAAGGACAGGAGCGCGTCCGCTCGGCCACGAAGCGCTCGCGCGAGCAGGCCCGGGAGACCCTGGGCGCGTTCGAGAAGGAAGTCGAGGAACGGCCGATGACGTCGATTGCCGCAGCCATGGGCATCGGCTTCATCCTCGGCAAGCTGCTGGACCGGTAACCCGCCCACTTTCGCGATCTGGAGCATCCGATGATCCGGAAAATCAAACAACGCGCCGAGACCGGCGTTCTCGCCGTCGCGCTGATCGTTCCCCTGGCGCTGTGCGTGTTCGCCTTTCTCGGCCTGGCCGGCTACTTCACATTCCGTGAAACTCTTCCGGCCAATCTGGCCGCGCTGGTGACGGCGGCCTGCGGCATCGTGCTGATCGCACTGGTGCTGGTGATCGCTAAGCTTGCGAACCTCAGGATCGGCGCATCGTCGTCGTCCGGCCCCGCCGGCGACGACGAGTCCGAACTCGGTGAAGAACTGGAATCGATGCTGCGGGAACACGCCGATCCGGTGCTGACCGACTGGATCCGCGACAACCCGGACAAGGCCGCGTTGACTACTCTGGCGCTCGGAGTCGCCGCCGGCTACAGCAGCCGGTTCCGGCGAGTGATGATGGACATGTACGCTCGCTACAGCGAAAGCGAGCGGAGCCGGAGACGCGGGTCGTCACCGTCACGCTAGTGGGGCATGCGGAGACGGCGCGATCGGCCATATCCGGATGGCCTCATCGCGATACGGAAGGTGTCACCAGAAAAGCGTCTCGAACACCGATCGAGGCAAACCGACCGCACGGCGACTGCAGTCGGCCGCCCCAGCCCGAAGCCCGCGGGACTCCGGCGTACGCTACCTCAACCGTGCCCAGGCAAGCCAGAGCATGGCCGCCAGGGCGATCAGCAGCAACGGGAACGCAGGCGCCACCGGAACGGGTGCGGCATCGGGCAGACCTTCGATCGCCGCATAACGGGTCTGAGGCTGCGAGAAGTTGTAGAAGCCGATCGCGCCATCCGGAAAGGTGCCGGACTCGTCCAGTTCCAGTATGCCGTCGACATAGAGCTGGACCCGGTCCGGGCCGTAGAAGAGGTCCAAGCGGTATTCATTGCTTTCCTGCCAGCCGGTGCTGCCTAGATTGATGCCGCGCGCCAGCTCCTCGACCACACCGATATGTCCGTAGGCATCCGGCCCCCCGAGATCGTTCACGCCCTCGGCGAAGATCGGCCCGGTCACGCGCGACAGCGCCAGACCGATTTCGCCGACGACGTTGTTCGCGGCGGTCTGCGTCTCCTGTTTCCAGTCGATCAGGTAGTAGTCCGGTGTCGCCGCGGAAATATCACCATCCTGGTAACCGAAGACCAGGCCGACGAAATCGTTGTCGTCGACGGTCTCCACTTCGATCGTGGCCCGGAACCACTGTCCCTGGCTGGGACGATTGTTGTGAAGGACGCTCGGACCGACGTTCAGCGTCTGCCGGGCAACGGTATCGGCCGAATCGAGTTGCCAGACGCCGGATCCGTCGCTCTGCCAGCCCGACAGATCGGCCGGTTGCGCCGTTGCGTACCCAGAGACCGCGACCAGGAGCAGTCCGATCATCAATGACGCAGCCCGGCGACCCTTCGGACGGGGTCGAGCGATCGACTGCCCGGGACATGAATGTTCAACATTCGACGTACAAACCATGAATCTACTCCTCAGCAAGACGATGTCGGCAGATCGCGAGCCCCCGGCCCGCGATCCTGTGGAATTGGTAAAGGGGTTCAGTACCGCCGCGGCTCGCTACGAACGGCGGATACCGACCAACGCGACCAGGAGAAACAACCCGATCAACAGAACGAGCGACCACGTCGACAGGGTCGGAACCGGCAATGCATTGAAGCCGCCCGGTGAGCCGCTGGCGGTCAGGAACCAGTCGCTGCCGATCAGCGACAGTTCATAGGTCACGCCGTTGATCTCCTGCATCGTCGAACCGTCCGGGAGCGTGAAGTCGCCCACCGACGTCGTCCCGGTCACTTCGACGACCAGCACGTCATTGCCGGTCGCCAACTGCAAATCGACCGAGTTCGGGCTGATCGCGATGCTCGAGCCACTGGTATCGCCCACGATCGACAGGACGTCGGCGCGGTCCGAACCGACGTTCACCCCGAGTTCCAACGCACCTGTACCGGCAACGTCGCCGATAATGGTCGCGGTGCCGGTAGCGTCAGGACTCACCATATCAATCGTGCCATCATTCATGACATCGCCCGTCACAGCCAGTGTGTCGGTGAAAATGGCCGTACCGGTGGCATCAGTGCTGAAGGTTTCAGTGGTGAAATCAGTGGCGAACGACACCGCGGCGGAGTTGATCACGTTGACCGACTCCCAATTCACGAATTCCGGCGCATCGCCTGTGAATGTATCGAAATTCAGCGCATCGATCATGCCATCGGCAGAGTCGGCATCATCACCGCCATCAAGCAACCCGCTCACCAGTCCGTCGATCAGGTCGAACGTATCCGATCCGTCTCCGAAGACGAAGAACTCGCCAGTAATCTGGCCCGACAACATCTCGAAAATATCATTGCCCGACGAGGTAAAAACGCTACCGATCATCTGGCCGGTGTTGAAGATTGATGTGTCTGCGATAGCAGCTCCATCGATGAAGATTGCGCTCGAAAAATCCGCACCGTTGCCGATGATGCTGCCGCTGTTATCGATATTGACTGTGATATCAGGAAACGCGTTGCCACCGTCATCGAACAAGACACCAGCAACAGTACCGCCCGAAGCCTCGATCGTACCTGTGTTATCCAGGGTATGCACGCCGGGCTGATTGCCAATGGTCGGGAGTCGCTGACGCATATACACACCAACACCAACCACCGCGTTCGAATTGCTGGTTGCTGCGTTGATCTGCCCGGAATTGTCGATGACAGCCGATACGGGTATCGTCGAGTCATCGAGAATTTCTGCAAGGATGCCTACAGAGAAGTTGGCATTGGGAACACCGCGTTCAACAGTGATCGAGCCCGAGCTGGCATTTTCTACCATCACGGTACTGTCGGCGCGTACGATCATGCCATAGATGCCGACATCATCACCGGCAGATGATGCTACGTTGATTTGTCCTTGATTGCTTGCAACCATTGCACCGTTCGGTCCGCGACTCTGTACCACCAAACCGCCGATAGCACTCGCGTTAGCCGACGCTTGTGCAGGGTCGAGACTGACATCGAGAATGCCGCCCGGCCTGTTGTAAGCTTCTGCGAAGGTTGCCTGATTCGTGTTGAAGAATTTGCTCATGGCGCCACGAGATGCATTGGTTGGATTGAACGCATCCGTCCAGTTCATGACTCCTTCGTTGATCAGTACTGAATCGGTCAGATCCGCACCACGGAAATCCATCAGAAACGTATCGCCGGCACCGTTCCAGGTGCCGGTGTTGGTGACCTGTACGCCGGGAATGTTGTCAACCTGGAACGGCGTTGTCGTCACGCCGGAGCAGGTCACGACAGAATTGGCCGGTGGGTTGCTCGGAAAGTCGCAGGCAGCTTGCGCCTTCGATCCAAGCATGATCATGATCGCGGCCGCACAGGCAATCCGGATACACCAGGCGTTACTACGCCGCACGAATCGTGAATTGTTCATTGCTTTCCCCTTTTTTTTTGCAACTTCGTTCCAGCACGAAGGGAGCATGACAACCCGATCCTCTGAAGATCGTATCCGCCGCGGACGCGCTGCCCGGGCGACTCGGCGGTCGCTCGCCTTCTTCCGGTTTTGCGCGACACTGTACCGGATCGCTTGCTCGAAAAGCGAGGACGGTCGCAAAATTTTTTTTAGAGTTTTCGCGTCCCGGGTTTGATTGTCAACCGCCGAGCCCGCTCACGCCGCCTTCGACAACTCGGCCGGCCTCGAGACCGCTCGGCCGGACACGGGATGCGCACTGGGCGGAAACTGCGTCGTCAGGCCTCAGCGTCGCCTTGCCCGACGAAGGCCAGTCGTCGGGCCTTCGGGAAGCTGACCCTGAACGACGTGCCGGCGCCGACTTCGCTTTCGACTTCGAGCGGCCAGCCGAAGCGGCGGGCCAGCCGGGCAACGATGGCCAGGCCGAGGCCGTAGCCCTCGTTGGACCGGTCATGGGCGCGATAGAACGGCTCGAAGACTCGCTCCAGGTCTTCCTCGGTCATGCCGCAGCCGGTATCCCGGATCGTCACGGAATGGCGATCGATATGGACGCTGACCGTGCCGTCTTCGGTGAACGTCATGGCGTTGCGAAGCAGGTTGTGAAAGATGATTCCGAGCACCCGTTCCGGCGCTTCGGTCTCGAGCAGGCAATCGGCATGGAACTCGGTCTTCACGCTCGGGCGATCGATGGCCTTCTCGACCTGTTCGAGCTGGTCGGCGACCAGGTCGTTGAGCACCACCGACGACCAGGACAGCTTGGATTCCGATTCGCGGGCAAGCAGCAGCAACGTTTCGACCAGCGACTCCATGTCACGGACCGTGCGGCTCATGCGTTCGATGGTGGCAGGTAGCCGAGGCGACTCCGGATTCTTGCGCACGAGGTCGAGGTTGGCCTTCAGCACGGCCAGCGGCGTGCGCAGCTCATGGGATGCGTTGCGGGTGAAGTTGCGCTCGCGCGCCACGAAGCGTTCCAGGCGCGTCGTGAACTGCTCGAAGGCATTGACCAGCGCCAGCACTTCCGGATCGGTGATGTCGGCCAGTTCTTCGAACTGCATCTGTTCGAAGCGGCCCTCCTGGAAATCGAAGCTGCGCACGATCTCGGCGAGCTGAACGACGGCCGACACCGCACGCCGGCTCATGATGTAGCCCATCCAGGCCAGCACGTAGATCACCAGCAGCACGCCGGTCAGCGGCGCGATGCCGAAATAGAACGCCAGGTTCGAGACCTGGTTCTCGTCGAACACCAGGTACAGGCGCTGGCCGTTGCGTTCGGTCACGTGGAGAACCGGGGTATTGTGCTCGCTCTTGTGCACGCGCCCGTAGCCCGGCGAGTGCCCGGTCAGCCACTCGGGCAGCGGTGTATCGACCCCCGGCCCGGAGAGGTAGCCGACCAGGTGTTCGGTATTGGGCAGCGGGAACTCGGGGTTCTCCGCCCGGTTCTCCCAGAAATGCTGGGCCTCGCCGTTCAGCGCCTGCTGCATGAGCCCCCGCTCGACGACGACGGCCGCGGCGTAGACCCCGAGCACCGTGGCCGCCGAAATGGCCGCGACCTGCATGACGAACACCTTGACCAGCTTGGCCTTGATGCTGCCTTTGAAGAAGCGGTTCAGGGCGTTCATTGCAGCTCAGCGCTTCTGGAATCGGTAGTGTGCGACCAGCCACTCCGAACCGCCGTTGAACGCGAACAGCTCCTCGCAGGCCATGAAGAACATCCGCCATCGCTGGACGCGGACCTTCGCCGGAACGTCGGTGCCGTCGTCTTCGAACAGCGCCAGTGCACGCTCGCGGTTGCGGTCCAGCCGGTCCAGCCAGGCCCTCGACGTCTTCGCGTAGTGGCGGCCATCGACCAGCCAGCGATCGGTGACGCGCAGGTGGTCCTGGAACCGGAAGAAG
>DATFJJ010000232.1:0-2083 GCA_035269245.1 Wenzhouxiangellaceae bacterium
CGCCGGGGCAACCAGGTCGTCATCGGCGGCGATGGCCAGGTGACGCTCGGCAACACCATCATGAAGGCCAATGCGCGCAAGGTTCGCAAACTCTACAAGAACCAGGTGATCGCGGGCTTTGCCGGCGCCACCGCCGACGCCTTCACGCTGTTCGAGCGATTTGAGGCCAAGCTGGAGCAGCACTCCGGTCAGTTGACGCGCGCAGCTGTCGAGTTGGCCAAGGACTGGCGCACCGACCGCATGCTGAGACGCCTCGAGGCGCTGCTGGCGGTTGCCAACCACGAAGCGTCGCTGATCATCTCGGGCAATGGCGACGTGATCGAGCCCGAAGAAGGGCTGATCGCGATCGGTTCGGGCGGCCCTTACGCCCAGGCCGCTGCACTAGGACTGTTGCGAAATACCGAGGCCGATGCCGAGAAGATCTGCCGCGAGGCCCTGACCATCGCCGGCGAAATCTGTATTTACACCAACGGCCAGCACGTGGTCGAAACGCTGGAGATTTCCTGATATGTCCTACATGACCCCGCGCGAAATCGTCCAGGAACTGGACCGCCACATCATCGGCCAGTCGGCCGCCAAACGCGCCGTGGCCATCGCGCTGCGCAATCGCTGGCGCCGGATGCAGGTCGACGAAAAGCTCAGGCCCGAAATCACGCCCAAGAACATCCTGATGATCGGTCCCACCGGCGTCGGCAAGACCGAAATTGCCAGAAGGCTGGCGGCGCTCGCGCGGGCACCCTTCATCAAGATCGAGGCGACCAAGTTCACCGAGGTGGGCTACGTCGGCAAGGACGTCGAATCGATCATCCGCGACCTGGCCGAAATCTCGGTGAAGATGGCGCGCGATGCGGCGATGCAATCGGTGCGCTCCAGGGCCGAAGAAGCGGCCTGCGAACGCGTCGTCGACCTGTTGCTGCCCCGACGCCAGTCCACCGGCTTCGCCAACAGCCCGGGGGAACCTGCCGACAACCAGTCCGCGACGCGGCAGAAGTTCATGCAGAAACTGCTGGCCGGCGAGCTCAACGAACGCGAGGTGGAGGTCGATGTATCGATGAACGTTGGCGTCGACATCATGGCCCCGCCCGGGATGGAGGAAATGACCAGCCAGCTGCAGCAGATGTTCTCGAACATGGCCGGCGAGCGCAGCAAGAAGCGCAAGATGAAGGTCAAGGACGCCCTGCCGCTGCTCATCGACCAGGAGGCCGCGGCGCTGATCAACGACGAAGAAGTCAAGCAGCAGGGGCTGGAAAACGCGCGCCAGAACGGCATCGTGTTCATCGACGAGATCGACAAGGTCTGCCGCCGCGCCGAGCAGAGCGGCGGCGCGGAAATCTCACGCGAGGGCGTCCAGCGCGACCTGCTGCCGCTGGTGGAAGGTTCGACGGTGAACACCAAGTACGGCCCGGTCAATACCGACCACATGCTTTTCATCGCCTCGGGCGCCTTCCATCTTGCCAAGCCGTCGGACCTGGTGCCGGAACTCCAGGGCCGCCTGCCGATCCGCGTTGAGTTGCGCGCGCTTTCGGCCGGCGATTTCGAGCGCATCCTGACCGAACCGGACGCATCGCTGACCGAGCAATACCGAGCGCTGATGGCCACCGAGGGCGTCGAGATGGAGTTCACCGACGATGCGGTGCGCCGGCTGGCCGAAATCAGCTTCTCGGTCAACGAATCCACGGAGAATATCGGAGCGCGCAGGCTGCACACCGTGATGGAACGGCTTCTCGACGAGATTTCCTACACCGCGCCGGACCAGTCCGGAACGCGCGTGGTGATCGACGCCGAATATGTCGAGCAGCACCTGGGCGATCTGGCCGGCGATGAAGACCTGAGCCGTTACATTCTCTAAAAAACCCGTCAGAACGGTATGTTCCGGGGTGGCCTGCAATCAATGGCCGCCGGTGGCGGTCTATTGGGCATCGTTCGAAACACCGAATCAACCGCGTAAACTATTCGCGGCGGCAGTTGTCTTCAGTACCAGCACAGTCGGAACGCGGTCCCCGCGGGGAAGGCGGCCCTGCCGGAACCGAAAGTTGAAGTAAAATCACAAAAACAGGGATACTTCGAGCTCTTGGACACATCC